>NZ_DLSO01000121.1:0-63119 GCF_002500165.1 Gordonia sp. UBA7860
GGCCGCGAGCAGCGCCACCTGTAACACCGCGAACGCCGCGCCGGTGAAGGCAAACAGTCCGAGCAGGTCGGTGAGCTGTCGGTAGTCGTCGCCGATCAGCACCGGAAGCAGTGGTCCGGCGAGCGCGCCGAGCGCCGTGATCACCAACCCGATTCCGGCGACCACCCCGACAGCCTGCCGCAGTGACCGACCAGACGACGCCGGGTCAGCCAGTTGCGGATAGAACACGACTCCGACGGCTTGCGGCAGCCAGAAAGCGACTTTCGTCGCGATGGCACCGAAGGCGTAGACGCCCGCATCACGCGGGTCTAGAACGGTGCGCGAGAGCAGGACGTCGAGCGAGACCGCGACCACGAGCACCAGTTGCACCTGCGACGCCCGAACGACGGTGGACAGTCCGGCACCCGGCAGGCCGGCACCAGACGCGCCGCTCCCGGCGGGCATGCGTGCGCCGGCGAGACCCCACACGACAGCGGCGGCCACCGCGGTCCCCACCGCGCCGGCCAGCAGTGCTCCGGTCGGTCCGGCGCCCGCGGCGAGTGCCGCGATCGTCGGAGCAGAGCGAACCACCCCAACCGCCGCGAGGACGACTCCGAGCGTTCGGAACCGTCGACGTCCCTGCAGCACACCCTGACCACCGCCGACGACGGTCAGCAGCGGCGCGGCCGCCAGTCCTGCCGCGGTGAGCGTCCACGACGTCGACGCGACCGCGGAGACCACCGGGACGGCGATGACCGCCAGCACCGCCACGGCAAGTGAACACCGCAGTGTGAGAGCACGTATCCGCAGGTCATCGCGGCCGTGAACCACTTCGCGAGCAACCACCGCCTGCAGCGCGAGCGCGGGAACGGTCAGCACCAACTGTGCCGAGAGCGCGACGGCCAGCTCGCCGTACTCCGCGGGCGTCAGCCACCAGCGACCCGCACCGAAATGAACGGCGTAGGCGCAGACGTTGGCGAGCATCGAACCGACGGCAACCCACCCGACCGCATCGAAGATGCCCCCGGGTACGCGGCCGACGACGGGGGAACGCACCATATGGTCAAGTGTGCCTCTCCGGTGTGAAACGATGGACAGCGATGTATGACCAGAACACGCAGACCGACGTCGAGAGCACCGACGTCGGCTTTCGCATCGACCCGGTTCTCGCGCGTAGCTGGCTGTTGGTCAACGGCGCTCAGCACAATCGATTCGCACACGCCGCGCGGTCGCGCGCCGACATCGTCGTGCTCGACATCGAGGATGCTGTCGCTCCCAAGGACAAGCTCACCGCGCGCGACAACGTCGTCCAGTGGTTGACCGGCGATCCCGGCACCGGCCCCGACGGCAACCCGCTTCCGGGCGGCGCGGGAGACTGGGTGCGTGTCAACGGCTTCGGCACCCCGTGGTGGGCCGACGACCTCGAGGCGCTCTCGAAGACCCCGATCGGCGGCGTGATGCTCGCGATGGTCGAATCCGTCGACCACGTCACCGAGACCGCCAAGCGGCTCCCAGACGTGCCGATCGTCGCGCTGGTCGAGACGGCACGCGGACTCGAGCGCATCAGCGAGATCGCGTCGGCGAAGGGCACCTTCCGACTGGCGTTCGGTATCGGCGACTTCCGCCGCGACACCGGCTTCGGCGACAACCCGATGACCCTGGCGTACGCGCGCTCGCGGTTCACCATCGCCGCGAAGGCGGCCCACCTACCGAGCGCCATCGACGGCCCGACGGTCGGCTCGAGTGCACTCAAGCTCAGTGAGGCAACCGCCGTCAGCGTCGAATTCGGTATGACCGGCAAGATCTGTCTGACCCCCGATCAGTGCGCGCCGGTCAACGAGGGCCTCACGCCGTCGATCGACGAGATCACCTGGGCGAAAGAGTTCTTCGCGGAGTTCGAGGCCGAGGGAGGCGAGATCCGCAACGGCTCCGACCTGCCCCGCATCGCCCGCGCGACCAAGATCCTCGACCTCGCCCGCGCGTACGGGGTGACCGGCACGGAGTACGAAGTCGATCCCGGTCACGCCTCCGCGCCGTCGGACACCTACCACTACTGAGTTCGACGGACTCAGAACACCGGACTCAGAACACACGGCACGCCATGTCCCGGTTGCTGCCGACGCTCTGGGTGATCAGCGCGGCGTTGACCGCGCTGATCCTCGGTCCGCTGCTGCGCCGGGGATATCTGCTCTACCGCGACGCGGTGTCGACGCCTCGGTCGTATGTCACCGACACGGCGTTGGGGATCGGCGACCTACCACCGCGTGCCGTTCCACAGGATTGGGCTGTGGCACTGGGCAGTTCGGTCATCGACGGTGGATTCCTCGTCACGGCAATCCTGTTCGCGGCACTGACCGTAGGCGGTGTCGGATACGGCAGACTCGCAGCGCATCTTGTTCCCGGTGCGGGCCGGACCGGGGCCGTCGCTGCGACGATCGTCTCGCTGTGGAATCCCTTTGTCGCAGAACGACTTCTCCAGGGCCACTGGGGGCTTCTCGTCGGGTACGGCGCACTGGGGTGGATCGCGCTGGCTGCTGCGCGCAACGGTTCCACTGCCGCGTTGCGTCACTGGTTGGTGTTGGCGGCACTCCTCGGCGTCGCCGGATTCACGCCGAGCGGTTCACTTTTCGGTCTCGTCGTCGCGGTTACCTGTGCGCTTGCGGGCGGCGGGTCGCAGGTGGCGCCGTCATCGTGGCAGGTGCGCGCGCGGCGGGTGGCCGGTGTGCTGGTGGCGTGGGCGTTGTCGGCGTTGCCGTGGCTCGTGGCCGCGCTGCTGACCTCTGCGTCGACCTCGACGGACGGCTCGGCGGGCGTGCGCGCCTTCGGGTTACGTTCGGAGCCTGCCCTCGGACCGCTCGGCACGGTGCTTGGCCTCGGCGGTATCTGGAACGCCGACGCCGTGCCCGCGAGCCGCACGTTCTGGTGGGCTGCGGTCGCGACGGTCTGCCTGATCGCAGTCGTCGGGGTCGGGTCGATCACGTTGTGGCGCAGGCGCGAACTGCTTGTCGACGCTCCACTCGTGCGAGCCCTCGCCGTACTCGGTGTGGTGGTGGTTGTTGCACTCACGATCACCGCCTTCGGACCGGGCCGCAGTGCACTCGCCGAGATCGTCAGCACGATCCCGGGCGGTGGCCTGCTGCGCGATTCGTCGAAGTTCGTGGCGTTGGTGATGCCGATCGTCGCGGTGGCGAGTGCCGCGGCGGTGTGGAGGTTACGTGACCTCGTCCCTTCGGGTTTCGCGCTCGCGGCAGTGATTCTTCTCGTGGTGGCGCCGCTGCCCGACCTCGCGTGGGGAATCGGCGGACGACTCTCGACGGTGCAGTATTCAGACGACTGGGCGCGCGTCGCACAACTCGTGCCGTCCGACGCGGGCGACGTCGCACTCTGGCCGCCCGGCACCGTGCGACAGTACCCCTTCATCGACTCGCCATCGCTCGACCCGGCCGCACGCATGCTGCGCGCGCCTGTCGTCGAATCGGGCGAACTCGTCGTCGACGGCGCGACTGTCGACGAGGCGACGCCGCGTGCACAGCAGGTGACCGAAGCGCTGCGCGCCGGTGGCGATCCGGCAACTCTCGCTCGGCTCGGCGTCGGTTGGGTACTCGTCGAAAACGTCTCGGGCACAGCTCAACCCGACATACCAACCGCACTGGCCGGCCGCGCGGACGTCGTCTTCCGCGGCCACGATCTCGTCCTGTTCCGCATCGATCACCCGGCCGACGTCGGCGGAGCCTCCAGTGCGGCGCGGGCGTCGGCCTACGCGGCACACCTTGTCTGGGCCGCACTGATCATCTGCGGCGGCGTGGCTGCGCTGTGGCCGCTGCGGCGCCGTCGGGCTCGGGGCCTCCCCATTCGGGTCAGCAATAAAGCTCAGCCGCGCGAGGACTGATCGAAGACCGACATGAACCCGTCGGCGGTCGCAGACCACGAATAGCGTTGCGCCCGTGTGCGTGCGGCCGCACCGAGGCGGTTGCGTTCGGCAGGGTTGTCGAGGAGTTTTCGTGTCGCGGAGAGCATCTCGTCGACACCATCGACGAGAAGTCCCGTCTCGGCGTCGTCGATCGATTCGGCGAGACCGGTGGCGTGGCGGTAGCCGATGGTCGGCACACCCATCTGTGCGGCTTCGATGACCGCGAGCCCCCAGCCCTCCTTGCGCGACGGCATCAGGTGCACGTCGGCCTCGGCGAGGATCTGATACTTGCGATCGTTCGACACGTGACCGTGAAAGGTGACCAGCCGCTCGACGCCGAGTTCTCTTGCTGCCGAATGTAATCGGGACGACCACCAACCGTCGCCGATGACGTCGAGGTGCACCTCACGCTCGCCCGCGCGGTGCAGGTCGGCAAGAACCCGCAGCGCGTCCTCGACCTGCTTGTGCGGGACGAGGCGGGAGAGCACGCACAGCCGAGCGACGTCGTGATCGCCGGCCCGCGGAACCGCCGAGTCAGGCGTCGGATCGATTCCGTTGTGCACCACGGTGATCCGATCGTCGTCGACGCCGAGTTCGACGAGCTCACGCGCCGACGGCGCCGACACGGTCACGTACCGGTTGCGACGGTGGACCCGCGGCGACACCCGCGACTCGAGGAACCACCCCAGCCTGCCGAGCAGTCGGCCGGCCACCGGCCACTGCTCACGGTGACAGTGATGCACGAGCACGATGGTCGGCGACGACGAGACCAGTGTCGCGAAGAACGGGATGCCGTTCTGCGTGTCTACCGTGGCGACGGGCGAGACTCCCGCGAGCGGGCCCAAGCCCAGCCGACCGGCGACGAGCATGGTCAGGATGGCCGGGTACACGGTGATCCGACCCCCTGCCCGCACGAAGCGCATGCCGTCGCGATCCTCGGTGCGCAACGCACCCGGGTACGACGAGGTCAGGTAGGTGACCCGCATTCCGCGTCGAGAGAGTTCCGCACCGACCCGCTCGAGGTAGGTTTCGCTGCCCCCACCCTGGGGGTGGCGGGTATCGCGCCAGCACAGCAGCACGACGTCGGACGGGGTATTCATCGCCGACAATGCTACGCAACCACCCCGGTAGCATCTCCGACGTGCCGCGACCGAGAACGACCACAGCCTCCTCAACGACGGGCACGACCACGACACGTGCCGACGCCGCGATGGCCCGACTCGCCACGCTCCCACGCGCGGCGGGGCTGCTCAACGACTTCCGCTACGAGCAGTCCGATCCCGCCCGCTTCTACCGTGCCCTCGCCGACGACACCGCCGACCTCGTGGGCGCGTTCGCCGAGCTCGACGGCGCTGTGGTGCTCGACGTCGGCGGCGGTCCCGGCTACTTCGCCGATGCGTTTCGCCAGCGCGGGGCGTCGTATCTGTCGGTGGAGCCCGACCCGTCCGAAATGCATGCGGGCGGTCTCGAACATCGCGGATCGGTGCGGGCGTCGGGCCAGCAGATGCCCTTCGCCGACGGCTCCGTCGACATCTGCATCTCGTCGAACGTCGTCGAGCACACGCCTGCGCCATGGGAGATGGCCGATGAGATGCTGCGGGTGACACGTCCCGGCGGCATCGTGATCATCAGCTACACGCTCTGGTGGGGTCCGTTCGGTGGACACGAGATGGGTCTGCGGCACTACTTCGGCGGCGCGAGGGCCGCGCGCTGGTACACGCGGCGCCACGGCCATCCGCCGAAGAACCTGTTCGGCACATCGCTGTTCGCCGTGACCGCAGACGACGGTCTGCGGTGGGCCCGCTCCCGACGTGGCCGCGCACGGCTCGTCGCCGCCTTCCCGCGCTACCTGCCGAGCTGGGCGTGGTGGGTGCTGCGCGTGCCGCTGGTGCGCGAGGTGGCCGCCACGAATCTGGTGCTGGTGCTCGAGCCGCGCTGAGGCCGATGCGTGCCGGGGCTCAGAGCCCCGCTGCGCAGCGCAGTGTGCCGCGGTTGCTGGTCGCCGAGGCGAGCAGTTCCTCACCGCGAAGGATGTTGCAGGTCACCGGGCCACGCACGACGACTGCGGTGAGTTCGGCATTGTCCCCGGTGACGGTGGCCTGCCGCGACCAGGGAGTGCCGGTCGCCGCGACGATCTCGTAGTCGTTGCCCTTGCGGAACCGCAGTGCGACGACGTCGCCGTTGCCGGTGATCTGGTAGGTCACGGCCCCTGCTGCGGGCGCGGGCGTCGTCGTGGTGGTGGTCTCCTCGGTGGTGGTTTCCTCGGTCGTCGTGGTGGGCGTCGTGGTCACCGTGGTGGTCGCGGGCGCTGTGGTCGCGACCGTGTCGCCGTCGCCTCCCGAACTGCGGATGATCGCGTAGGCGACGACGGCGATCAGCGCGATGACCGCGATGATCGCCACCACCAGGATCGCGGTGCGCTTGCCCCCGCCTGACGAGTCGGGGTCCTGTCCCGGCTGCTGCTCGTTCCCGTAGCCCTGCTGGTCGTAGCCCTGGTTGTCGTAGCCCTGCTGGCCGTACTCCTGGTTGCCGTACCCCTGCTGCCCGTAGCCCTGATCTGGATAACCCTGGTCTGGGTAGCCCTGCTCCCCGTACCCGTACTGCTGCTGGTCCCCGTACGGCTGCTGGTCCCCGTACGGCTGCTGGTCTCCGTACGGCTGGTTGGCGTAGGGATCGTGCTGTGAGTACGCCTCGGTGCGCGCCGTCGGGTCGCCGCCACCCGAGGGGTCCTCGCTGGGATCAAATGCCCGGGTCTCCGGGTGCTCGGCCGGGTCGTTCGGGTCCTCGGGTGGTCGCGTCATGGCGCCGATTGTGCCAAACGGGCCGTCGCCACACGTGGGACTGGTCCAAGACCTCTCGGTGTGGACAAGACCGCGGTGCGCATCTCCGGCGGTGGCGTAGCCGTTCGTCGCCCAGTGGTCATCGGGCCAAGGGTGGGCCGGTCCGCACGACAGGTCGATCCGTATGACAATCGGCACCGATTTCGGGCGCAACTGTCATACGGATCGCTGGACACTCGAGCACTCACGTATTCGAGCGCTCCCCTGTTGCCCGGTGGCACTACCCGCTCGCCACTATCGGCTCGACGCTCACGCCTCGGCGATCGCCTCGAGTGGTCGGGTGCGGGCGGCGCGGTTGGCGGGCCACAGCGCGGCGAGCACTCCGACGACGCCCGCGCCGATGAGCGTCACGACGATGAGCGTCCACGGCAGGACCGGATCGCCGAGGCCCCAGCGCGCCAGCGTGCGCACCAGCGCCCATCCGACGACCACGCCGATCACCACACCGACGAGCGCACCGTAGATGGCGATGAACACCGACTCGAGGTAGATGCTGCGTCGAACCTGACCGCGCACCATGCCGACCGCGCGGAGCATCCCGATCTCGCGGCGCCGCTCCACCACCGACAGCGCCAGCGTGTTGACGATGCCGAGGATCGCGATGACCAACGCCAACCCGAGCATCGCGTACAGGACGCCGAGCATCTGGTCGATCTGCTGCGACAGACTGCTCTTGAACTGTTCACGATCTTGCACCTGCACGGTGAGGAACGAATTGGTCGCGTTCTCGAGATCTGTTCGGAGCGTTGATGAGTCGACGCCGGGCTTGGCCTTGACGAATACTCCGAAGCTCATCCGCGCGGGCTCCGGCATCAATGACTCGTAGACCTTGCTGCCGACCAGCCACGGCTGCAACGATTCGTTGTCGGCGTACACCCCGTCGACCCGAGCGGGAACCTTGTCGCCGAGCGACGAGGTGAAAGTGACTGTGTCACCACGCTTCCAGCCCTTGTCGTTGCTCGTTCGCTGACTGACGAACATCCCGTTGTCCGGGAGTTGATCCGACGCGCCGTCGAGCATGTCGATGTTGGCGACGGTGCTGATCTGGCCGCCGAGTGGTGCGTAACCACTGGACTTGGTGTCGCCGATCCTCGCCTGCACCACACCGAGGCTCACCGAATCCTCAACGCCCTTCACACCTTTCACGGCCTCGGCGACCGCAGGCGAGATCGGCAGATTGTTGGTGCCGGTCACGATGTAGTCAGCGGTGATTCCCGTATCGACCGCGGTGTCGACGGTGCCCTTGAATGATGTTCCGAGCGTGCCGATCACGGCCACCAGGATCAGACCGAGCGTCAGCGCGAAGGCCGTCGCGGAGCTGCGTCGTGGATTGCGCATCGCGTTGGTCCGGGCCAGGTAGCCGATCGACCCGAAGGGTGCGCCGATGACTCGTCCGAGCACACCGACCACCGGCTGCAGTAGGGCTGGGCCCGCGAGCACGGCCGCCAGAATCGCGGCACCCGCGCCCACACCGACGATGATCGCACGCAGCATGCCCTCCCCCATGGCGCCCCACACGATCGCGACAACGGCGATCACACCGAACACCACTCCTGCGATCGTGCGGTTGCGCAACGACGACGCACGCTCGGCGTCGCTCGCTCGCATGGCTTCGACGGGTGGCACCCGAGCAGCACGCACGGCGGGAACCCACGCGCTGACCATCGTCACCACAACGCCGACGAACAGTGCGGCGAGCACCGCCCACACACTCACGTTGAGCGACGCCTGCGGCAGCCCCGACGTCGACGACGTGATCGCCTTGAGTGCAGCCGCGAGCCCGATGCCGACGCCGAGACCGACGAGTCCACCGATCACCCCGACGATGAACGCCTCGAACAGCACCGACCGCGACACCTGACGCTCGGTGGCACCCACCGCCCGGAGCAGTGCGAGCTCCCGATTACGTTGCGCCACAATCATCGAGAACGTGTTGTAGATGATGAAGGTGCCGACCACCAGGCCGATGGCGGCGAAGGCGAGCAGGATGCCGGTGAAGATCGTGAGGAACTGGTTGACGCGGTCCTTCTCGTCCTGGCGCACCTGATCTCCGGTACGAACCTTGAACGAATCCGACGCGAGGAGGTTCTTGACCCGATCGCGTAGTTCGGTGTCGCTGACGCCGCTGACCGCGGACATGTCGACCGTCGCGACGTGCTCACCGTCGGAGAGCAGTTGGCTTGCCGCGCTACGTTCGAACTGCACGTTCACGTACCCGCCGGTGTCGCCCTTGAGCTGACTGATACCGACGACCGTGACGTCCATCGGTTGACTCGAACCCTGTCCGACAACCACTTTCGTGGTCGACCCGACTTTGAGGTCGCCCTTCTCCGCCGCCGATTGGTTGAGCACCACCTCCTGGTAGCCGGTGGGTGCACGTCCGCCCGGCAGCAGTTTTCCGTCGTCGGGAGACAGCGACTCGTTCGGCGGAATGTACGCGGAACCCAAGCTCGGCGCACCACCGGTTTGCAGCGCCTTGCCGCGCGAATCGGCAATGGTCACCAGGCCCGTGTAGTTCGTCGACAGCTTGTCGACGCCGAGCTCTTTCTTCTGTGAGGTCAATTGTTCGACAACCGAATTCGGCACGCCGGCGGAGTTCGAATCCTCCGGGGTCACCTCGACGGACACACCTGGCGCCGCGTTGTCGAAGATCGAATTGAACGCCTGCGAGATGGTCGACGTGAACACGATCGACCCCGCGACGAACGCGGTACCCAACACGATCGAGAAGACCGTCAGCGCAAGTCGCAGTTTGTGCGCACCCAGATTGCGCAGCGATACCTTCCGCATCACCGAGGAGGAGGCCATGTGTCAGCCCGCCTGCGTCGAATCCGCGCCGGACCCGGCGTCCGCAGCGTGTCGGCCGACGCCGGATTTTGGTGCGACAGAGCCGGATTCGGTTGCGACAGAGCCGGATTCATGCTTGCCGAGTTCTGCGCCAGCGGTGGTGTCAGCAGTCACACCGGCATCCGAGCCGGAATCGTCTGCGGGAAGGTCGTCGAGGTTCTTCATCATCTCGAACACGTCGTCGGCCGAAGGTCGAGGAAGTTCGCGAACGATCTTGCCGTCGGCGAGAAAGACGACGCGGTCGGCGTACGACGCCGCCCGCGGGTCGTGCGTCACGATGACGACGGTCTGACCGAACTCGTCGGTGGCCGCTCGCAGGATCGACAACACCTCGCCCGACGATCGGGAGTCGAGGTTTCCGGTCGGTTCGTCACCGAAGATGATCGCAGGCCTGCCGACGAGTGCACGCGCACACGCGACGCGCTGTTGCTGTCCGCCGGAGAGCTCGCTGGGCAGGTGGTCGAGCCTGTCACGGATACCGAGTCGGCTGATCACCGTGTCGTACCAGTCCTGGTCGACCTTGCGCCCCGCGATGTCCGACGGCAGCGTGATGTTCTCCGCGGCGGTCAAGGTCGGCACGAGATTGAACGACTGGAAGACGAAGCCGATCCGGTCGCGTCGCAGAATGGTCATCTTCTTGTCGGACAGACCAGTCAGATCGGTGTCGCCGATGTGGACACGACCGCTGGTCGCGACGTCGAGTCCTGCGAGGCAATGCATCAGGGTCGACTTGCCCGACCCGGACGGCCCCATGATGGCGGTGAACTCGCCGGACCGAAATGACAACGTGACGCCACGCAGTGCGTGGACCTCCGTGTCACCTGATCCGTAGGTTTTGACGAGGTCCTCGGCGCTCGCGCTTGCGCCCTGCTCTGATGTCATGGCTCAACGGTGCCATAGATTCATCGCATTGCCATCGGGTGATTCCCCCACTGGGACCACCCCAGCGCTCCTGAGATCTCAGGGTTGCCCCTGCGACGCGTCAGCGGGGCAGTTGGACCTCGAACGAGTGCACCCTGGTCGGCCCGGCGAAGGCGTTGTTCGTCACGACGAACAGTGTGCGCGTGCGGAAGTTCTGCCAGGGCAGATCGGGCTGCCAGTTACCCCATGCCATCGCCGACATGTTGCCCGTCGCGAGTCGGGGCGTGCCATCGGTGTTGAAGATCGACTGCTTCGGCATCGCCTTCTCGGCGCCCGAGAGGTTGGCCCGTCCACCGACCTGATCGGCGCCACGCGTGGTGGTCCAGTAGATCGCCGTGCTGCGCCCCTTGCCACGCTCGAGAACGAGGAAGTCGGTGTTGTTGACCGCGATGACGTCGGCCGCGCTCTTGCCCGGATCGGTGCGATACACGAACTCGGAGTTGGTCTTCCCAAACGTCAACAACCGCGCCGACGTCGCGGGATCCTGGCGCAGACCGCCGGCGGTGATCACACTGATCTGTCCGCGCGGCCCCACAGCCACGCCGGTGAGTCCACGCTGGCCTGCAAGCCCCGACTTCGTCGACGGCCGCCAGGCCGCGGGCAGACCGAGGTCACGAATGTACGTGCCGACCGGTCCTGCGCTCTGCAGCCGCACGAACTGATGGTCGCCACCACTGACGACGACGTAGCCGCCGCTGGTGGAGCGGATTCCCTCGTACTGCGCCGAACCCGGCAGCGGCGGGATGTTGCCCGGACCCAGCAGTACGCCTCCGCCGTCGATTCCAGGATTCGACGTGAAGCCTGCGACGCCCGACGTGTAGCTGAACTGGCTCGTGAAGAAGCGTGCGGGACCGCCTCGACCGACGTCGGTCGAGATCATTGCGAAGCGGTTGGCACCGATCCGATCGATGCCCGAGATCGCTCCGAATGTCGGGACGCCGTTGATGTAGGCCGTGTCGGTGTATCGGGCGATGAACGGCGTCGCCGATTGCGCCGTCCCGGCAGACATACCGGAGATACCGAGTAGAACGGACGTACCCAAAAGCGCAGAGACAATCGTTGCCCCCCACGAGCGAAGACTCATAGGGGGCAACGATACCTCAGTTACGGATGGGGCAGAAGGTGAGATCAGCCCAAGCGCTGCTTGAGGGCGTCGAGCTCGTCCTGCAGGCTCGTCGGGAGCTTCTCGCCGACGAACGCGAACAGTTCCTCGATCAGCGGCAGCTCGCGCCGCCACTCGTCGGGATCGACTGCGAGGGCAGCCTCGAGATCCTCTGCGGGCACGTCGAGCCCGGTGACGTCGATCTCCTCGGGCTTGGCGACGATGCCGACAGGAGTCTGCACGCCTTCGTTCTCGCCCTCGATGCGGCCGATGATCCACTTCAGGACGCGGCTGTTCTCACCGAATCCCGGCCATAGGAAGCGGCCGTCGTCGCCACGACGGAACCAGTTGACGTAGAAGACCTTCGGGAGCTTCGACGCATCCGCGTTCTTGCCCAGGTTGATCCAGTGCTGGAAGTAGTCGCCGACGTGATAGCCCATGAACGGCAGCATGGCCATCGGGTCGCGGCGGACGGTGCCCACCTTGCCCTCGGCGGCGGCGGTCTGTTCGGAGCCGACAGTGGCACCCATGAAGACGCCGTTCTGCCAGTCGCGGGCCTCGGTCACCAGGGGGACCGTGGTCTTGCGGCGACCGCCGAACAGGATCGCCGAGATCGGCACACCCTGCGGGTCGTCCCACTCCTCGGCCAGCGAGGGGCACTGCGAGATCGGTGTGCAGTAGCGCGAATTCGGGTGTGCGGCAGGCTCATCCGAGTCCGGCGTCCAGCTACGTCCCAGCCAATCGGTCAGGTGCGCAGGCTTCTCGCCGCCGATTCCCTCCCACCAGATGTCACCGTCGTCGGTCTCGGCGACGTTGGTGTACAGGGTGTTTCCGGCGTCGATGGTCTTCATCGCGTTCGGGTTGGAGTCCATGCTGGTGCCCGGTGCCACACCGAAGAAGCCGAACTCGGGGTTGATCGCGTAGAGACGACCGTCGTCGCCGAAGCGCATCCAGGCGATGTCGTCGCCGACGGTCTCGGCCTTCCAGCCCGGGATGGTCGGCTGGATCATGGCCAGGTTGGTCTTGCCACACGCACTCGGGAACGCAGCGGCGACGAAGTAGACCTTGTTCTCCGGGCTGGTCAGCTTGAGGATCAGCATGTGCTCGGCCATCCAGCCCTCGTCGCGCGCGATCACCGATGCGATCCGCAGCGCGTAGCACTTCTTGCCCAGCAGCGCGTTGCCGCCGTAACCCGATCCGTACGACAGGATCTCGCGGGTCTCGGGGAAGTGGGTGATGTACTTGTTCGGGTTGCACGGCCATGCGACATCTGCCTGATCGGGCTCCAGGGGAGCGCCGACCGAGTGCAGACCCTTGACGAAGAAGCCGTCGTCGCCGAGCAGGCGCAGCACCTCGGGACCCACGCGCGTCATGATCTTCATCGACAGCACGACGTAGGCGGAGTCGGTCAGTTCGACGCCGAGCTTCGGGTCGTCGGAGCCGAGCGGGCCCATGCAGAACGGGATGACGTACATCGTGCGGCCGCGCATGCTGCCGCGGAAGAGGGGCGTGAGGGTGGCGCGCATCTCGTCGGGTGCGACCCAGTTGTTCGTGGGGCCCGCATCCTCTTCACGCTCGGAGCAGATGAAGGTGCGCGACTCGACGCGCGCGACGTCGGCGGGATCGGACTTGGCCAGGTAGGAATTGGGCTTGTGCTCTTCGTTCAGCTTGAGCAGCGTGCCCGACTCGACGAGTTCTGCGGTGAGACGATCCCACTCCTCGTCACTGCCGTCGGACCACACCACGCGGTCGGGCTGAGTGAGCTCGGCGACCTCGGCCACCCATGCCAACAGCGCTTCGTGTTTTGTCGGAGCGGTGCCGGGTTCCAGGCCCGGAATCGTGGCGGCGGTCATATTTCCTCCTCCGAGGTGGCGACCCGCATTGGCCGCCCCGTGTGGGTTGCTTATCCCCAGGATACTGTGACCGAGCGTGCGCTAGGGCCTGGGGCTACGAGATGCGGTATAGGCCACATTCGCACACGTCAGAGGAGGGTTGCAAGGTGACCCATGTCGGATTTCCGAGGACGTGCAACCCACTACCACCAGGACTTTCTGCTCTATGCGAACCCACTCACTCGAGTCGGCCGGAGTCCGTGGCAACCCAGATGCCGGTCTCGCGGTCGAGTGTCTGGGAGGCAAACGAGCCGTCGGAGCCGACCTGTGTGATGCGATCGACCTGACCGTCGTGGTCACTGTCGGTGTACACCGTCAGGCCTCCTGGACCACTGCGAGTCAACGAATCGGCGACTCCGTCGGCGTCGGTGTCGACGTCGGCGGGGCCGAGATCCCAGATGCGGCCGTCGTCGTGCATCAGCAGGTTGTCGGCGGGCGAACCGGGCTGCGCGCCCGGCTCGGTGGGGTCGCCCCAGTCCCGGTGCTCCTCACCGGATACGTCTCCGACGTCGAACGAGTCGATATTCACTGCCTACCCCCACTGACTGCCCCGCCTGCTGCGCGGAGCTCTTTGAGACGTTGATCGATCTCGGCGATCTCATCGGCGATTCGACGAGCCTGGCGATCGTATGCGCGCAGCACCTGGCCGCCGATGCGTGATTCCGCCTCGGTGAGCTGCATGGCGACTCGACGCTCGACCCGGGCGCGAACGTCGGCGAGCACGTCGTTGACCCAGGTACGCACCTGCGCGCGCATGGTTGCCGCGCGTCGCATCCGGATCACCCACACCGCCACCGCGAGGCCGAGGAGGAGCGCCGCGGGCATGCTGATCCATTGCAGCGTGTGCACCGATGCCAGCGGCGCGACCGCGAGCCTGCCGATACCGATACCCGTCGACGCGCCGATCAACAACACCATCGCGTCCTCGCCGGTTCGCCGGCCCGACGGCAGATCGCGGCGGGCGCCGATCGGCTCGTCGTCGCGGTGCGCGGGCGGATCGTCGACGTCGAGTCCGACGAGCGTCGACGATGCGACGGCGTCGAGTCGGGTGTGGGTGATGGCGTCCAGGTCGGTGACGAGACGTCCAATCTCGCGGTCGAGCCAGGCGGCGTCGGCATCGAGGTCGGAGTCGGTCGTCGAGGTGCGGCGGTGTTCGGCGCGCGCGACGAGCGCACGGATCCGCGCCGCGATGTCGGCGCTGCTCTGTGCACGCACGCGGACGATTCCCGCGCGAAGCGACGCCAGCCGGTCGGCCCGCCCCCTGTCTCTGAGCGCCAGCAATCGTGCGCGACGGATCGCCAGGGCGTCGGGGTCGACGCGGTCGTCGGAATCCACAGGGGTCGGTGCTTGCGGACTCTTCGGTTGTGGGGCGCGCGCAGTGGGTTCGCTGTTCGGTGTCGCGAACCAGTCGAGCAGATCGCCGATCCCCGACTCGTCGACGGCACCCGCGAGCGCCGCGGCCGCCGACACCGCGAAGACCGGTAACGCTCCGGCGGGATCGAGTTCTGACCGATACCCGCGCACGATCCGCGGCCAATCCCAGAACGACTCGATGCGGCCGCAGACCAGCGCAACGTGCCCCACCACCGAGGTCAACTCCCGCAGCGCGGCGACGTCCTCGTCGTCGACGACCGCCGATGCCGGGTCGATGACCAGCACCGCAACGTGCGTGCGCGCATGGTCGCGGTCCGGATCGAACACGATGACGTCGATGGTCGGACCCTCTTTCGACGCCGCGACCGCCCGGCACGCCTCCACCAGAGGCTCGACGTCGACACCCTCGGCGGCAGCAACGGCCACCCGATACCGCGGATTCACACCCGCCGCCGAATCGGCGGCGTCGAGCGTCGACAACTCGGAACCCATGTCACACCCCTCCCGTGCACAGGAGCCGTTCGACGCTGTCACGGTCGGCGCCGGCCGCAGCGGCCAGCTCGAGCGATGCGCGTACCTGCGCACCCCGATGCGCGACGACCGCGGGCATGCACGCCGCGAACGCCTCCCGCAGAGCGTCGAATCCGCTCGTCGCCCGCAGAGATCCGGTGAGCGTCGACGCTCCGGCAGCCGCGGGATCATCGGCGGCCACCAGGCTCAGCGCACGCGCGACACCGGCGGCGTCGAGGCGTCGAAGCAGGTCGGCGCGCATCTGCAACTGCGCAGGCCGTGCGGGCGCGAGAAAGTGGCCGGACATCGACGGCATCACCTCACCGTCGGCGACAAGTCGGCGAAGGAATGCGAACTCGTCGTCGGACACCGTGGCGCACGCCGACAACTGCGAGATCGCGACGACGGGCCTCCCGAGCGACTCACTCGCGGCGCGGACGAGCCTGGCCACGGAATCGGATGCGCCGGATACGGCATCGGATGGCAGCGTGTCGGCCTTTCCGAGGACGACGACGGTCCGTTCGCGCGGCGAGGCGGCGAGCATCTCGTGGTCGGCACGTCGTGGCGCTCCGGCGAGCACATGCACTCGCAGATCGGCGCCGGCGAGCACGCCCGACGCACGCTCGGCCACGAATGCCGCAACACCGAAGCGCTCAGACAACGCACGCGCCATCGTGTCGCGACCCACCCCACGACGACCGACCACCGCAACCGACAGCGGCTGCACGTAGCGTCGCGCGGCGGCGTCGAGCGTGGCAAAAGCGGGCGAATCAGGCGCGACGAGCCGCTCGACCGATCCCGACGACAGTGCGAGCGCGAGCGGACCCGTTGGATCGATCACGCACTCACCCCCACTCAAGACCGGCCCATCTTCCCTGGTGGAAGGGTAGTCGCAGTTGGGCGAGGTGGCGCAGCAGATTGCACAAGCGGGTGTCGAGGTGTGCATGACCGACCCGATGGGCCACGATGGACCGGTGAACTCCTCCCCCGGACCGGCCAACGGCCAAGGCGACGCGTCACGCCTCTACCCACGCGTGACCAGCTTCCGGTTCCGCCGCGGCTCGCTGACGCCGGGCCAGCAGCGCAACTGGGAGACGCTGTGGCCGGTACTCGGCCGCGACCTGGCCACCGACCCGGCCCAGACCCCGGAACCACCCATCGACTTCGACACTCTCTTCGGGCGCGAGGCACCCCGGGTGCTCGAGATCGGCAGCGGAACCGGCATCTCGACGGCCGCGATGGCCGCGGACGAACCCGACGTCGACGTCATCGCCGTCGAGGTCTACAAGCCGGGCCTTGCACAGCTCGTCGGTCTCGTCGACCGCGCAGGCCTGACCAATGTACGCATGATCCGCGGCGACGGCGTCGTCGTGTTGCGTGAGCTCATCCCCTCCGAATCGCTCACCGCGATTCGACTCTTCTTTCCCGACCCCTGGCCCAAATCGCGCCATCACAAGCGTCGATTCGTCCAACGGGGCACCATCGAACTCATGGCTGACCGACTCCGGCCCGGCGGGGTGCTGCACATCGCCACCGACCATGCGGACTACGCGGAGTGGATCGCCGAGATCCTCGCGACCCAGAATCCCGAGCGCGTCCACGTCGTCCCCGCGACGACGGGGGTACCGATCTCCCTCGAACGTCCGACCACCAAGTTCGAGGGTCGCGCAGAGCGTGAGGGCCGCGAGGTCAACGAGTTCGTGTACGTCCGACCCCGCGAGAAGGGGGCGGCGGACGCCCCGGACAACCCCGAAGCTCCAGACACCCCGACAGGCGGCGAAGGCTGATGACCGACACCCGTGGATCGGCCGCAC
This sequence comes from Gordonia sp. UBA7860, assembly GCF_002500165.1. NCBI lineage: Bacteria > Bacillati > Actinomycetota > Actinomycetes > Mycobacteriales > Gordoniaceae > Gordonia > Gordonia sp. UBA7860. The sequence continues at coordinate 17,190 of NZ_DLSO01000121.1, forward strand.
GCTTCGCCGACACGATCTCCGGACAGAGCGGCGCGCAGCGCGTCCTCCTGGTCTGGGACGCCCCCAACATGGACATGGGCCTCGGGTCCATTCTCGGCGGACGCCCGACGGCGGCGCACCGACCCCGATTCGACGCACTCGGCCGCTGGCTGCTCCAGCGCACCGCCGACATCTCTGCACAGGCAGCGGTCGCGGCCTACGATCACTCCGTCGGCGATGACGCCACCGATGACTACGGCAGTAGCTATGTCGACGACAGTAGCGATGTCCACAGTGATGTCGACGACATTTCGACGACGTCGGACGCCGCGGTCCAAATCGAACCCGAGGCGACGGTCTTCACCAACATCGTGCCTGGTAGCGCCGACGTCGTGCGGCCGTGGGTCGACGCGTTGCGCAACGTCGGGTACGCGGTGTTCGCCAAGCCGAAACTGTCCGAGGACAGCGATGTGGACCCCGACATGCTCGACCACATCGAACTTCGCAGGCACACTGTTGGGTTAGCCGGGCTGATCGTCGCCTCCGCGGATGGTCAGGCGTTCCGGGATCCGCTGGTCGAGATCGCCGCCGAAGGCGTTCCGGTCACGGTCATCGGTTTCCGCGAACACGTGAGCTGGGCGCTCTCCACGGATGGGCTCGAGTTCGTCGATCTCGAGGAGATTCCCGGCGTCTTCCGGGAGCCACTGCCCCGCATCGGGCTCGACTCACTGCCAGACGACGGCGCGTGGCTCACCCCGTTCCGCCCGCTGCGCGCGCTTCTCCGCTGAGAGAGCGCCCGTCAGCTCGGAGCGGAAACCCCAGCCCCTAGCCTCCAGCCCCATTACCAAACCTCAGCAAGCACTCAGGCACCACTGAAACAATCTCGGCAACTATCTCGGCGAGACTTTCTCGAAAGGAGTCGGCGTGTTCGGAGCCATCGGCACATTCGTCTTCCGGATGCGCTTTGCCGTCATTGCGGTGTTGGTCGCCATCATGGGCGGCCTCGGCCTCTACGGACTCGGGCTCGGCAATCACCTGTCGCAGAGCGGCTGGTTCGATCCGACAGCCCAGTCGTCGAAGGGTTCGGTCGTCGCCGACACCGCCTTCGGCCGCGACCACCGCTCCGACGTCATCCTCCTCATCACCCCGCCGGCAGGCACGCTGGTCGACGACAAGCAGTTCGGAAACAAGGTCGAGCAGGTCGTCGACGATCTTCTGAGGCAACATCCCGATGTGGTGCAGCGCGCCGCGGCCGCTCCCGATTCGACCGATCAGCAGGCCTACGAGAACGCGCTACGCAACAACCAGGAGATCATCGACCCCTTCTATCTGAAGGACGACACGGTCGCGCAGAAGGCCGCGCAGGACACCATCAGGTCGCGGACGTTCACCGCCGACAAGAAGCAGGCCTTCATCAGTATCGGCGTCGCGGGCAACGACGACACCTCGGTACTCGCGAACTACAAGAAGATCGAACCGTTCCTGCAGGGCGTCGTCGACGATCCCGGTAAGTACGGACTCGAAGGCACCCGATTCCAACTCGCAGGCCTGCAACCCGTTGCCGGTGCGATGGCCAGCGGCATGGACGACGACATCCGACGCGCCGAGGTGATCGCGCTCCCGCTCGTCGCGGTGATGCTGTTCTTCATCTTCGGCGGTGTCATCGCCGCCTGTCTCCCGGTGTTCATCGGTGGTCTGACGATCGCGGGCTCGCTGGGCATCATGAACATCATCGCCCAGCTCACCGAGCTGAATATCTTTGCGCAATCGGTGGTCACACTGATCGGCCTCGGCATCGCGATCGACTACGGGCTGTTCATCGTCAGCAGATTCAGAGAAGAACTCGCCGAGGGCTACACCACCAAGGCAGCGGTACGAAGAACAGTGATGACCGCGGGACAAACCGTGGTCTTTTCGGCGACGATCATCGTCGCCGCCATCGCCTGTCTGCTGATGATGCCGCAGGGCTTCTTGAAGTCCGTCGCCTACGGAGCGATCTTCTCGGTGTCGTTGGCCGCGATCCTCTCGATCACCGTGCTGCCGGCCATCCTGAGCATCCTCGGACCGAAAATCGACGCCTTCGGGTTGCCATTCCTCCGACGCACCAAGACCAAGGCCGAGATCGAGAACGGTTTCTGGGGCCGTCTGTCGGGGTGGGTCATGCGCCATCCCATCGCCACCGCGGTGCCGACCGTCCTGATCCTGCTGATCCTCACCATCCCGATCGGGGGCATCAAGTTCGGCGGCATCAGTGAGGCTTATCTGCCGCCGAACAATCCGAGCCGTGTCGCCCAGGAGGACTTCGACAAGGCGTTCCCGAAGGAACGCACCGAAGAGATCAAGCTCGTCATCTCCTACGACGTCAACGACCCCGACAGCGGCGCCAAGATCCAGCAGATCGCCGACGAGGCCAACAAGATCCCCGGCTTCACCAAGCAGTTCAGCCCCTCGGCCGACGACGGCGCGCTCACCGGAACCTACGGCTTCAACGGTCCGCAGGTCATCCAGATGTCGGCGGGTCTGGTCAACCGCGATACCGCGGGCGAGGCCGTGAAGGATCTGCGTGCCATCGACAAACCCGCGGGCATCAAGATGTGGGTGGCGGGAACTCCCGCACTGGTGCAGGACTCCATCGATGCCCTGCTCACCCGACTGCCGCTCATGGCGATCCTGCTCGTCCTGGTCACCGGGCTGTTGATGTTCCTCGCCTTCGGCTCCGTGGTCCTGCCGATCAAGGCTGCTCTGATGTCGGCGTTGGGCCTCGGTGCGACGCTGGGCATCCTGACGTGGATCTTCGTCGACGGCCACGGCGCGTCGATCGCCAACTTCACGCCGGGACCGTTGTTCGCCGCCGTCCTCGTGCTGATCATCGCGATTGTGTTCGGCCTGTCGACCGACTACGAGATATTCCTGTTGTCCCGCATGGTCGAAGCGAGACAGAAGGGCGCGAGCACCACGGAAGCGATTCGCGTCGGTACCGCGCACACCGGTCGGATCATCACGGCCGCCGCGGCGATTCTCATCGTCGTGACCGGCGCGTTCGGACTGTCCGAGATCGTGATGATGAAGTACATCGCCTACGGCATGATCGCGGCGCTCATCCTCGACGCCACCATCATCCGTATGCTGCTCGTCCCGTCGACGATGAAGCTGCTCGGTGACGACTGCTGGTGGGCACCGCGGTGGATGAAGACCGTCCAACGCAAGATCGGCCTCGGCGAAACGATCCTCGACGACGAGCCCGGCGCGAAACTCGTTGGTGCAGGTGCAGGTGCAGGTGCAGGCACGCAGGGTATGCGTGCGGGCACGTTGATCGCCGAGGTACCGACGACCGCCATGCGAGCGACTCCGCGTGCCGCCGCGACGGTCTCGGCGGGTGCGGCCACACGCTCCACGCGCGCGGGGTCGTCACCCCGGCCGACCACTGCACCCCGGCCTGGCCCCACACCCCAGCCGACACAGCGTCGTGCTGCCCAACCCCCCACTGCCCAGCCCCCCGCTGCCCAACCCCCTGCTGCCCAACCCCCGGCCGCGCGCACCCGGCCGTCGCAGCCGCCGTCGGATCGACGCCCCGCGCTGCGCGATCAACGTCCCGCCCAGACGCTCGACGAGATCGAGCCGGTACGTACTGCGCGCTCGACTCGCCCGTCGGCACCGCGTCGTCAGAAGTCCGACCGTCCCGACACGGGCGGATGGATGCTCGGCGAGGGCGGCATCCGCCTGAACCAGCCACAGACCGGCGCCGCGAGCCCGTCGCCGCTGGGTCGACGCCCCGACCTCGACAAGACCGGCAAGCGTCCGCTCGTCGCGTCGCTGTCGCCGGAGCAGGCGAGGGCGTCGCAACGACGCGCACCCGAGGGTTCGCAGTCGCCGATGGAGCGTGGACTCTCGCCCGACGCGGCGCGCCGAGCGCAGCAACCCGTCGCGCCGAGCGAAGATCACGAGACCCGCACCCCACCGCCGCGGCGTCAGCGCACCGACGACGGACCGAGTCGGTCGTCGGATCGGCACGCGCGCGCAGACGAGAATCCTGGCGAGAACCGCCAGATCAGCGTGCAGGAACTGTTGCGCCGCAGCCGTTCCGGCGAGTAGCGGTCAGCGCCCCGGTGGCCCTACCGCTCACTCGTCGATGCCGTGCTCTATCGCGTATCGCGTGAGTTCGACGCGGTTGCCGAGTTGCAGTTTGCGCAACGTCGACTGCACATGATTCTCGACGGTCCGGTGGCTCAGCGTCAGTTTGCGCGCAATCTGCTTGGCGCTCATACCCTTTGCGACGTAGCGTAGGACCTCGGTTTCGCGCTCGGTGAGCACGGGAGTCTGCGGCGCGCGGTCGGGTTCGGAGGACATACGTCGGAATTCGCCGAGTACGAGACCCGCGAGTCCCGGCGTGAAGACCGCCTGGCCCGCCGCGGTCGCCCGCACCGCGTCGATCAATTCCTCCTTCGACGCGCTCTTCACCAGATAGCCACTCGCACCGGCCTTTACGGCGTCGAGTACGTCGTCGCGCTCGTCTGATGCGGACAGGACCAACACTCGCGTCCTCGGCGAGACCTCGAGCACGGACGCGGTCGCCTCCGCCCCGTTACCGTCGGGCAGCTGCATGTCCATGAGGACGACGTCGGGTTGCACCGCACCGGCACGACGCCCCGCGGCCCCGACAGAGCCGGCAGTTGCCACGACCTCGAACCCCTCGTCGGAGAGGTCGCGCGCGACGCCATCCCGCCACATCGGATGGTCGTCGACGACCATCACCCGCAGTTGGTTGCCGTCCTGTATCTCGCTCATCTCTTCTCCCTTGTCACCGGTACCGTCAGTTCCCACTCCGTGCCGATACCCTGGTCGGAGTCGAGTAGTGCTCTGCCACCGAGGGATTCGATTCTCCCGACAATCGACTGTGCGACGCCGAGCCTGCCCTGACGACGCGCCTCGTCGAGCCGTCCCGCGGCGATACCGACACCGTCGTCGCGGACACTCACGACAACGGCGTCGCCGAGGTCCTCGAGGAGCACGTAGGCACGCGCACCCGGTCCCGCGTGATGCGCGACGTTGTCGAGGGCGTTGATCACCGCCGCACTGATCTCGCGTGCCGTCGTCGCGTCGATCTCCACCGGGTCTGCGGGCGCACTCACCGCCACAGCCTCTCCCCCGGCCGCACGCAGCAGTGCGGTCAGATCCGCGGTCCCACAGTCAGATTCGGCCCCGACGTCGACATCTGCGATCAGACGGCGCAGCGCGACCTCCTGCGTTGCCGCTAGGTCGGCGAGTTGCGCTGTGGCGCCGCCGATCTCACGGCCGCGCTTGGAGATGAACGACAGCACCTGGAGCACACCGTCGTGCACCTCACGGGACAGTCGCTCGCGTTCACTTGCGGCCGCCGCCACGCGTGCGGCAGCTGCCAACTCCGCCTGCGCCCGACGGGCATTGACCGCCGCGAGTCCCACCGCGACACCGGCCGCCATCATCACGATGATCGTCGCGTTGCGGCCGAAGTTCAGATCGAGCCAGCCCTTGACGAAAGCGCTTGTGCCGCCGACGACCAGACCCGCGATGAGGCCGACGATCGGCCCCGCGAGCAGTGCCGCCGAGATCACCGAGTTGGTGGCCCACAGCGTCGTCGGCCATGTCTGGTTGTTCAGTGCCCACGACTCGCTGGCGACATACGACGTCGACAACATCAACGCGCAGGCGATCACCAGCTCAGTGCCGACCCAGTACCAATTACGGCCGAAGCCAACGTAATACGCGATACCGCAGGCGACGGTCCACACGGTGAGGAATCCGAACAGCACCCACGTCACGCCCGGGTGCAGCAGGTCGCCGTCGATCGCGATCCGGAACCCGAGCGCGTAGAGGTACGACAACAGTCGCAACACCTGCGCGCCGCGCCAGAGCGGCGTGACCGGATCACTTCTCATGACGACTCGTCGGGGCCCTTCTTGGGCGCGGTGTCGCCGGCCGTGGTGTCATCAGTCGTGCTGTCATCGGCCTTGCTGTCATCGGCCTCGACGTCGTCGGCCACGTCCACGTCGGCACCATCGCCGTCGAGACCCCGCTCGACGTCGGCCTCGGCGTCGGCTTTCGAGACCCCGACACCCTCCTCGACCGCCACGCCCGCCGACGCGGCCGCGGCGTCGAGATCTCGGTTGTCCCAATGAGGTTCGTCGGCCTCGGCGTAATGATACGAACCTTCCCCACTCGAGATCGGTAGGTTGCGGTGGCCGGCGAGATATCGCACGGCGGTGTTCGCGAAGGCGATGATCGGCACGGCGAAGAGCCCGCCGATGATCCCGGCCCCCACGATGCCCGCGGCGATCGCGAGGATCACCGCGACCGGATGCAGACGCACCGACCTGCCGAGCAGGAAGGGTTGCAGCACATGACCTTCGAGTTGCATCACGCCGATGAGGAGCGCCAACACGATGACCGCGGTCAACCAGCCCTGCGTCACCAACGCGATCACGACGGCGAGCGAGCCACTGATGAGCGCGCCCACGATCGGGATGAACGAGAAGAGGAAGACCACCGTCGCCAACGGAAGTGCCAACGGAACCCGCAGGATCGCCAACCCGACGCCGATACACACGGCATCGACGAACGCGACGATCACGGTCGCACGTACGTACCCCACCAGGGTGCCGAAGCCCGCGACACCCGCGGCTGCGACCCGACCTCGGGTCTTCCGCGGGATCAGACGGCAGCAGAACTCCCAGATCTGACCGCCGCCGTAGAGGAAGAAGATCGTGAGGAACAACGTCAGTAACGCACCGGTGACCAGTTCGGTCGCCGTCGTCGCGGTCGCAACGGCACCGCCTGCCAGCTTGGCCTGGTTGTGCTCCATCAGGTTGATGATGTTCGACCCGAGGTTGCGCACCTGTGCTTCGTCGACGTCGAGCGGGCCGTCGACCAGCCATTCTCGCGTGCGATCGATGGTGACCGTGATCTCTGCGGTCAGCGCGGGGAACCCATGGACGAATGCCCGACCGACGAAGGTCAGCACCGTCGCGACAACTCCCAGCGCGACCAGCAGCATGATGACAACAGCCAGCGACCTCGGGAGCCCCTTCCGGTCGAGCCAGTCGACACCGGGAACCAGGAAGGCCGACACCAGGATCGCCAGCGCAACCGGAACGAACACCTCGTCGAACTCGAGAAACAGGCGCCCGAGCACATAGACGGCGAAGACGATCAGCAGGAGTCGCCACACCCACTCGGCTGTGGCCCGAACAAACGGGTGCACCTTGGAGCGGTCGAGCTCGGCCAGCGATCTCACAGACACCCCCGCCTCGGAATCTTCGGGATACTCGTCGGGTCGGGCGGCATGGTCCACGGGAGTCACACTAGCTGTCGTTACCCTTAGCCGTATGACGTCGGATACACCGGCGGTCCACGGTACCGTCCCTCGCTCTCGCTTCTGGTGGGTTCGGTGGATCCTGACGGCCGTCGTGGTGGCCATCCTGGCGGTCGAGGTCGTGCTGATCTGGCCGAAACTCGAGGAAGCAGCTCACCGGATCGGCGATCTCGACTGGGTGTGGCTCGTCGCCTGCGTCGTCGCGGCCCTGCTTTCGATGGACAGTTTCGCGCAGGTACAGCGAGCGCTGCTGCGGTCGGCGGGTGTTCGTGTCTCCGAGTGGAAGTCACTATCGGTGGTCCTCGCCGCGAACTCGGTCAGCCAGACGCTGCCGGGTGGTCAGGTACTCGCACCCGCTTTCACCTACCGCGAGACACGCAAGTGGGGTGCCTCGCCCGTTGTCGCGTCGTGGCAGGTGGTCATGTCCGGGCTGCTCGCCGGTGTCGGACTCGCAGTGCTCGGATTCGGTGGCGCACTGCTCGCGGGCGCCAAGACCAGCCCGTTCTCGGTGGTCTTCTCTGCGGTCGGGTTCATCGCGGTGGCCGTCGTCCTGCAGTATCTCGCCAGCCATCCGGAGTCGCTGCAGTCCACTGGCGAACGCATCCTCGGCTGGATCAACCAGGTGCGCAGCAAGCCGTCGGATCACGGGGTGTCGCGGTTATTGGAGACACTCGAACAGTTGCGCGCGGTCCAACTCACCCGTCGTGACACGAGTGTCGCCTTCGCGTGGAGCCTGTTCAACTGGATCGCCGACGTCGCGTGCCTGATGTTCGCGTGCTGGGCGGTCGGAGCCCATCCGAGCGTCTCCGGACTGATGGTCGCCTACGCGGCGGGCAAGGCCGTCGGTACCGCGATTCCACTGCTTCCCGGCGGGATCGGAGTGGTCGACGCCGTGCTTGTCCCAGCGCTGACCAGCGCGGGGATGCCAGCCGCCGACGCACTGACCGCGGTACTCGTCTACCGGATCATCAGTTATGTGTTGGTCGCAGTGATCGGGTGGATCGTCGTGTTCTTCCTCTTCCGGTCGCGAATCCGTACCGACGACTCCATCGGAGAAGAGATCGATCGCGACGTCGAGTCGGGCGATTTCGACCCGGACGCGGCTCCGGAGCGGAGACAATACGGACCTGAACCGCCCCCGGACTGACATTTCATGTCTGTCGCCCGCCACCCGCAGCACGTCATCAACGATGGGTGACGCTACCGTTGATACCCATGTCGAAGTCTGACGTGAGGGATCCGACCAGCAGTCGGCACACCACGACGTTCCCGCTGGCCGCGGCAGCGCTGTGCGACCTCGTGGCCGTCGTCGTGTTCGTGATGATCGGCAGGGCGAACCACCACGACGGCTTCGCGCTGGTCGGAGTGCTGCAGACCCTCTGGCCGTTCCTTGTCGGTGCCGCCGCCGGCTGGTCGATCGCCTACGTCTATTCACATGTCGGGTCGAGTGAGTGGTTCGGCAGCGACTTCCGGCCCGCACGCATCGTTCCGACCGGTCTGACGATCTGGATCTGCACCGTCGCGATCGGCATGGTGCTGCGCTACCTGCTGCACCAGGGCATCGCGCTGAGCTTCATCATCGTCGCGACCATCGCGCTCGGCCTGTTCATGCTGGGCTGGCGCGCGGTCGTCGCCTACGCGATGCGGAAGTACTTCTGAGCGACCTGTAGTGCAGCGGTCCCCGACTTCTCACCCTCTGTGTAGATCACGATGACCTTGCCGCCCTGAATGCCGATGAACCAGCCGGGACCCTGCGGTCCGTTGGTTCCGACCAGCGCTTTCAGGCCGGGCGCGCGAGTGAGGTCACTGGCGTCGCCGGTCTTGGCTGTTGTCGTCATCGCCGCGAGGATCGGCGCGCTCACCGACTTGTCGATCGCTCCGAGTGAACCGCCGTCGACCTTGGTCGTGGCACCCGAGATGACCGCGGGAGCAACAGAACTCTGAGTGCCCGCGTTGGCCCGCGCCATCGACACACCGAGCGCAGCCATGTTCAGCATGGTCGCCGTTGCCGACTGGGGCCGGTAGTCAATCGTCGCGACACCCGGCTTCGGGGAGGTCGGAGTCGACGCGCCCGGAACCGTGAACGTGACGCCGAGCCCCAGTCGGTCGAGCGCCGTGTCCGACGACTCGTTGTTCGACTCCCGCGAAGACGTGGCCTTGTCGACGGCCGAGAACACGGGATCGAGCGTCGCCCCGACCGGATACTGCTGGTCGACGCTGTTTCCACGCTCGGCGGCGTAATCGTTCTGCGCCAGACCGAGAATCCGACCCGACCCGGCGTCGAGCGCCATGATGGTCGCCGGTTGTCCGACCTCGACGGCCGCGTCACCGAGGGTCAACTGCACCTGCTGGTTGATCGACGTCGCGACGTCGGGACCGGGAGGCCCCTGCTCCCCCGCGAGCTTGCGCGGCGCGAGGCCCGGACCCACCATCTGGACCTGCCAACCGGCGGTCGCATCAACGATCGCCTGCCAGTAATTGGTCAGTGCGGGCTCGAGCGGCGACGAGAGTCGACGGTCGGCCATCACGAGCATGCCGGTCTTGTTGACCGACACTCCTGGAATCGCCGCCGGATCGCTGGTCATCACACCCATGTCGGGATCGCGCAGGGTCACCGCGATGATCGGCTTGCCCGGTGCTGCCGCGAGCTTCGCGTTGATGACGTCCGGCGTGATCAACGGCGCGATCGGTGCCAATGTCCGCGACAGTGCGCGCACCGACGCCCCCTGGTCCTTGGTCTTGGCCGGGTCGAGGACGATCTCGTTGACCGGCGCCAACACCATGAAGGGCTTGCCGGACACGCTGTTGACCGTTGGAGCGGGCCGCGCGTCGGTCCGGACCTCACGGAGGTTGCCGCCGACGGGCATTCCCTGGGCCAGGAGTGCGGGATCCCAGGTGATCTTCCAACCAGAACTCAGGTGGCGGGCAGTGCCCGACGTCGCCGACTCGAACGAGCGGTCCTTGTCCCACCGCCAGGTGGTCTTCAGGTTGAACGACGCGGTGCCGTCGCTGTACTCCTCCGGCTTGTCGACGTCGACGTCGATCGACTGGGGATTCATCGCTGTGACGGTCTGCGTCAGAGCGTCTGCGGCCTGACCGGGGGCAGTGGTGTACGACGCTGCTGCGGTGGCGTCTTTCCTGCTCAGTGCGCTGGCGAACTCGCTGACCGCCGCCGCGGCACCGGTGTCGGGACCACTGGAGAGCATGCGCCAGGTGACAAAACCGCCAGCACCGACGAGGACTACGCAGGCAACAAGAGCTACCCACCGCAAGCAATACTTCATAGTCCCATTGTTCACTCTAGTCACACGAGTCACATCACTGACCTGCTTGCGGTCAGAACTCGGACTAGTCACGATCTCGTCTCGGTCCCCATCAGTCTCACGGTCGGCCGCCCGATCGGGGGCGGCGGCCAGGGACTTCGCGGTGGCCGGGTCGATGAGCTTCTCGCCGTCGGATTCGTCGCCACGAGGAGCGGAGTCGACGAGGAGGTCTGAACCCTCTGCCACGCCGGAGTCGACCTCAGCTGCAGCGCGGTGGCGGCCTGAACTCCGCGTCAGAGCCGATGCCCATAATGGGTCATGGTCTTCACGGTGTTCCGAGCCGGAGTCCGGGAGGTGACGTCGACCGATTGGTTGACCTCCCGTCACTCGTTCTCATTCGGCGATCATTACGATCCATCAAACACCCATCATGGACTTCTCATTGCATGCAATGAAGAAGTTTTACTACCCGGACATGGATTCGATGCCCACCATCATTCGGATTCCGAAATCGTCACATGGGTGGTCTCCGGCACGTTTGTGCACACGGACTCTGCAGGTCACACCGGCGTCGTCTATCCCGGTCTCGCCCAACGAATGAGCGCCGGCTCCGGCATCGACCACACCGAACGTAACGACCCGTGGCCTGACCTGCACGAATCCGGTTCCGAACCGGTCCACTACATACAGATGTGGCTGGTACCCGACGAGTACGGCATCACACCGTCGTACGAGCAGCGCGACATCTCCGCAGCACTCGCCGGAGGCGATCTCGTCGCCGTGGCGTCGGGCGACCCCGCTGCGGAAGCCGCGATCACGATCAGCAACCGTGCCGCGACGCTGTTCGCCGCCCGTATCGCGCCGGGCACCTCGGTCGCCATCCCCGACGCTCGGTTCACCCATGTCCTCGTCGTCGACGGCCGGGCCGTGCTGTCCACAACAGATCAGGTCGCCGAGATCACCCTCGCAGCAGGCGACGCTGCGCGCGGCGTCGAAACCTCTGGAGCGACGCTGCGATCGGATGCGGGAGACGGGCCGGCCGAGGTTTTGATCTGGGCGATGAACAAAGCACTCGGAGAGCCCTGACTCAACTGAAGGTCGCGCGGTGGCGTGACAGGATAGACGTCGTGACTGCTTCGAAGACCGATTCCCTTCCTTCCGGCATCGACCTCGAGTGGGTCGACGATGCCGTCCGCGTCCAGGACGACCTGTTCTCCCACGTCAACGGCAAGTGGCTCGATACCCACGAGATCCCCGACGACCGTTCGGTCGACGGAGCATTCCACGTGTTGCGTGATCGTGCGGAGGAGAACGTCCGCGACATCATCACCGCATGTGCCGAGGCCGATCCGCCAAGCGGCTCCAACGCCCAGAAGATCGGCGATCTCTTCGGGTCGTTCATGGACACCGATCACATCGAGGCACTCGGGATCGGTCCGATCCGCGGTGAGATCGAAGCCATCGAAGCGGTCACGTCGACCGACGAACTCTCCGGACGCATCGGCCGTCTGCAGCGCCACGGCGTCGGCGGACTCTTCGGTTTCTACGTCGACACCGACGCCAAGCGATCCGATCGCTACCTCGTGCACGTGGTGCAGTCGGGTCTCGGACTGCCCGATGAGTCGTACTACCGCGACGACAACCACGCGGAAACCCGTGGGGCATATCGCGATCACGTCTCACGCATGTTCGCGCTCGCAGGCTACGACGACGCAGATGAGCGCGCGACCACGGTGCTCAACCTCGAGACCGCCATCGCGGGCCATCACTGGGACGTGGTTCGACGACGCGACGCCGACCTCACCTACAACCTCTTCTCTCTCGGCGAGTTCGATTCGCTCACTTCGGGTTTCAACATCCACGAGTGGTTCGGCGGCCTCGGGACCGTCGGAGACGTCACCTTCGCGGAGGTCGTGGTCGGTCAGCCTTCGTTCGTCGACGACGTCACCACCCTGTTCGCCGAGTCGCCGCTCGAGCACTGGAAGACGTGGCTGACCTGGCGGCTGCTGCATTCGGCCGCGTCGTATCTGTCGTCGGAGTTCGTCGACGAGAACTTCGCTTTCTACGGCCGCACCCTCACGGGCGCCGAGGCCATCCGCGACCGCTGGAAGCGCGGCGTCGGATTCGTCGAGGGCGCAATGGGATTCGCCGTCGGCAAACTCTACGTCGAGGAGCATTTTCCGCCCGAGGCAAAGGCCCGGATGGACGAGCTGATCGCCAACCTCGTTGCGGCGTACCGCCAGAACATCTCCGACCTCCCGTGGATGACACCGTCGACCCGCGAGCGCGCGCTGGTCAAGCTCGAGAAATTCACCCCCAAGATCGGATACCCGGCGCAGTGGCGTGACTACAGCGCTCTGTCCGTCGACCGTGGTGATCTCATCGGAAACTACGCGCGCGCAGCATCATTCGAGAACGAGCGAGAGTTCTCCAAGATCGGCTCCCCCGTCGACCGCGACGAGTGGTTCATGACGCCGCAGACGGTCAACGCCTACTACAACCCCGGCATGAACGAGATCGTCTTTCCCGCAGCGATTCTGCAGCCGCCGTTCTTCGATCCCGACGCCGACGACGCCGCCAACTACGGCGGGATCGGCGCGGTGATCGGCCACGAGATCGGACACGGATTCGACGACCAGGGCGCCAAGTACGATGGCGACGGCAACCTCGTCGACTGGTGGAGCGATGCCGATCGCACCGAATTCTCCAAGCGCACAAAGGCATTGATCGAACAGTATGGCGAATTCACCCCCGAAGGACTCGACGACAAGTACAAGGTCAACGGCGAGTTCACCATCGGTGAGAACATCGGCGACCTCGGCGGGCTGTCGATCGCACTTGTCGCCTACCGCCTCGCCACCGAGGGCACCGAGCCCCCGGTCATCGACGGGTTGACCGGCATCCAGCGTGTGTTCTACAGCTGGGCGCAGATCTGGCGCACCAAGACGCGCGACGCCGAGGCGATTCGTCGACTCTCCATCGATCCCCACTCCCCGCCCGAATTCCGTTGCAACGGTGTCGTTCGCAACATCGACGCCTTCTACGACGCGTTCGACGTCGCCGAGGGCGACGAGTTGTTCCTGCCTGATGTCGACCGTGTCCGCATCTGGTAAGCCCCCGAGTTCCGGCGGCAATTCGGCGATCAGTGCCCCACGCCTCGCGAGCGCACTGCTGCGTCCTGCGCTCGCGGGGTTGGTGCTGCTCGTCGGCTATTTCCTGCTGCCGATCAATCAGGGCAACGACGCCAAGTTCCTCGGCCTTGTCGTGGGGGCACTGCTGCTGATCGCGTTCTGCGGCTGGGAGATTCGACATTTCATCCGGTCTCCGTATCCGGTCGCGACAGCCGTCGAGATGATCGCAGCACTCGCAACGTTCTACATCGTCGCCTTCGCCACCACGTACTTCCTGCTTTCCGAGTACGGCACCGACAGCTTCAATCTCCGACTCACGCGGGTCGACGCGCTCTACTTCAGCCTGACGGTGTTCACGACCACCGGCTTCGGCGACATCGCCGCGGTGTCGCAACCAGCGCGCATCGTCGTGTCGATCCAGATGGCGAGCAGTTTTGCCCTGATCGGCCTCGGCATCCGCCTCGTCACGCTGCTCGTCTCGTCGAGGCGCTCCTCCGACTGAGCCGTTCGGGACCCCTGACTCGACCGGGCATTTCGGGCAGCATGCCAAGATAGACGGCATGGCCACCCCACAGCGGACCGCGTCGTCGACCTCTCGTCTCCGCTGGCTCATCCCGGCACTCGGCATCCTCGCCTGGATTGTTGTCGGCTCGTTCACCGGACCGTTCGCGGGCAAGCTCGCGTCGGTCTCCACCAACGACAACACCGCGTTCCTGCCGGCCTCGGCCGAGTCGACCCGCGTCAACGACGAACTCGCGAAGTTCCAGGACACCAGCTACATCCCCGCGATCGTCGTCGCCGAACGTTCGTCGGGATTCACCGACGCCGACGCGGCATACCTGACCGACACCATCGCGCCGCTCGCGGGCATCGAAGGATTCGGCAAAGCCTTCTCACCGGCGATCCGCTCCACCGACGGCAAGGCAGCCGAACTCATCGTGCCGATCTCGACTGCGGGCGAGCCTGCCGACACCGTCGAGAAGCTCCGCGATCTCCTGGCCAATCCACCCAACGGACTGAGCGTCTACGTCACCGGCCCGGCCGGGCAGGTCGCCGACCTCGGCGAGGCCTTTGCGGGTATCGACGGCCTACTGCTGCTCGTCGCGGGCGCAGTGGTGATCGTCATTCTCGTCATCGTCTACCGCAGCCCCATCCTCCCGTTCGTCGTGATCATCTCGGCGATCTTCGCGCTCGGACTCGCGTCCGGTGCCGTCTACTTCCTGACAAAGCAGGGCGTGTTCGACCTCAACGGCCAGAGCCAGGGCATCCTGTTCATCCTCGTGTTCGGTGCAGCGACCGACTACGCACTTCTCCTGGTGTCGCGCTTCCGTGAGGAGCTGACACAGACCGTCGACAAGTACCAGGCGATCAAGGTTGCGTGGCGTGCGACGATCGAGTCGGTCGCGGCGTCGGCCGGAACGGTGATCCTCGGCGTGCTCTGTCTGCTGTTCTCCGACCTCAACTCCAACCGCAGCCTCGGCCCGGTCGCAGCGATCGGCATCGTGGCGTCGTTCCTCGCGTCGATGACGTTCCTGCCCGCGGTTCTCGCACTCCTCGGCCGTTCCGCATTCTGGCCCGTCCGACCCCACCTCGCCGAGTCGGGCACCAACACCTCGACGCACCGCTTCTGGCACCGGATCGCCGAGAGGGTCGCGTCCACACCGCGAGTCATCTGGGCATCCACCCTGGTCGTGCTGCTCATCGGAGCCGCATTCGCCCCGATGTTCCGCTCCGACGGCATCGCCCAGACCGACTTCTTCCTCGGCAGCGTCGAGTCCGTCGAAGGCGCCGACGTCCAGGCCCGCCACTTCGACGCCGGCAGCGGCTCCCCGACGTGGCTCATCGCCGACGCCCCGCAGGGCTCGGCCGTTCTCGACGCTGTGAAGAGCGTCGACGGCGTCGCGCGGGCAGAGGTCTACACCGCGGGCCAGACGCCTGTGGTCCGCGACAATCGCGTGGCCATCGAGGCGACGCTGACCGACAACGCCGACTCACTCGCCGCACAGGACACCGTCGTGCGCATCCGCGAGCGGGTCCATCCGATCAACGACGCGAACGCAGTCGTCGGCGGTACGACCGCAACCGACCTCGATACCCGCACCACAGCCGAGCACGACCGCAATCTGATCATCCCGATCGTCTTGCTCGTGGTGCTCGCGGTGTTGATCCTGCTGCTACGCAGCATCGTCGCGCCGGTGATTCTGCTCGGCACCACTGTGCTGTCGTTCGCGACGACGCTCGGCGTCGGGGCGTTGCTGTTCAACGGACCCTTCGGTTTCCCCGGTGCAGACCCCGTAGTTCCCCTGTTCGCGTTCGTGTTCCTTGTCGCGCTGGGCATCGACTACAACATCTTCCTGATGACCCGGGTCCGTGAGGAGTCGAAGACCCACGGCACACGCCAGGGTGTGATCCGCGGGCTGACCGCGACCGGCGGTGTGATCACCTCGGCGGGTGTCGTGCTCGCCGCGACGTTCGCGTCGCTTGCCGTGATCCCGCTGCTGTTCCTCGCCCAGGTGGCGTTCCTCGTGGCGTTCGGAGTCCTGATCGACACGCTCATCGTGCGGACCTTGCTCGTACCCGCGCTGTCGATCGACATCGGACGACGGATCTGGTGGCCCAGCAAGCTGTCGCGCCGAACCAGTGAGAGTGAGACCACCGAGAGCGAGACGACCCCCAGCCAGAAGGCACTCGCGAACGGCGACGCAAGTGACGCGTGAGTAACCTGAGAGTTCGCCGAATTCAATCGGCCTTGTTCGATCACCGCGCTAACGTCAGCGTATGAGTCCCGAACGATCGTTGATCGGCGCGCCATGACTCTCGCCGATCGTCAGCCCATCACTCGTCAGGATTTCGCGTCGCTGCGACGCGGCGGCCTCAACTGGCAATCCCTGCCGCTGCGCCTGTTCGTCAAGGGCAATGCACGGTTCTGGGACCCCACGGCCATCGACATGTCGCGCGACGCCGCCGACTGGTACGAGCTCGACGCCGAACAACAGCGCAGCGCAACGTTTCTCGTCGCGCAGTTCGTCGCGGGCGAGGAGGCGGTGACCCAGGACATCCAGCCGTTCATGAAGGCGATGGCCGCCGAAGGACGGTTCGGCGACGAGATGTACCTGTCGCAGTTCTGCTTCGAAGAGGCCAAGCACACCGAGGTCTTCCGGCTCTGGATGGACTCCATCGGCCTCACCGACGACCTCAACCCCTACGTCGCCGACAACCCCTACTACCGGCAGCTCTTCTACGAAGAACTCCCCGAATCGCTTCACCGCCTCGACAACGATCCGTCGCCGCTCAACCAGATCCGCGCCAGCGTCACCTACAACCACGTCATCGAGGGCTCACTCGCCCTGACCGGTTACTACGCATGGCAGCGGATCTGCACCAGGCGCGGAATCTTGCCCGGCATGCAACGAATCATCAAGTTCATCGGCGACGACGAGCGTCGCCACATGGCGTGGGGCACCTTCACGTGTCGCCGCCATGTCGCCGCGGACGACAGCCTGTGGGAGGCGGTCGGCGTTCGGATGGGCGAACTGATGCCGCTCGCGCTCGGGATGATCGAGTGGGTCAACGCCCAATTCGACGAGCCGCCGTTCGGAATCGACAACTCCGAGTTCCTCTCCTACGCCGCCGACCGCGCGCAGCGTCGGCTCAGCGCCATCGAATCGGCGCGGGGCCGGCCCGTCGAGGAAATCGACCTCGACGTCTCGCCCGAACTGCTCGAAGAGCGCTTCGGCGAAGAGGACGCGGAATCCCTCGGCGCATGAACGCGGCCCTCGGCGCCTGAGCGGCCCAACTCGTGACAAGAAACTAGAACACGTTCTAGTCTGATCGTGTGGATGTCACCTACGACGAGACCAAACGCGAACTGAGCACCGCCAACGGCGTGCTGCGCTATCACGAAGCGGGCGACCCCGGCGCACCGCCGCTGATCCTGCTTCACGGCTCCGGCCCCGGCGTGACGGGTTGGCGCAACTATCGCGGCAACCTGGGGGTCTTCGCAGAAACGCACCACTGCTTCGTCCTGGAGTTCCCCGGCTTCGGCGTCAGCGATCCCTGGGAGGGCATGCCCGTTCTCACCGCAGGCAAGTCTGTGCTCGCGTTCATGGACGCACTCGGGATCGCCGCCGCACCGATGATCGGCAACTCGATGGGTGGCGTCGTCGGGGTCAATCTCGCGATCCGCAAACCCGACCGCGTCGAAAAGCTCGTCACCATCGGCGGTGTGGGGCCAAACCTGTTCAGCCCGAGCCCAAGTGAAGGATTGCGGCTACTCCAAGAGTTCGCCGACAATCCGGACCGCGACAAGCTGATCCGCTGGCTCCGCGCGATGGTCTACGACAAGGACCTCGTCACCGAGCAACTCATCTCCGAGCGGTGGGAGGCTGCGATGAATCCCGAAGCGCTCGCCACCGGCCGCGCGATGTACGGCTCGGCATCGTTCGAGATGCAACAGCAATTCCTCGCAACCTCCGACATCCCGCCCTACTGGGCGATGATGCACAAGATCTCCTGCCCCACACTGCTCACCTGGGGCCGCGACGACCGCGTGAGTCCACCCGACATGGCCCTCGCCCCCATGCGTCTCATCCCCGACGCCGAGCTGCACATCTTCCCCCGCTGCGGACACTGGGTGATGATCGAGGCCAAAGAGGCCTTCGAGTCGACGGTCGCCGCGTTCCTGGCGCGCTGATCCGCACCGCTGGTCGAGCGCGCCCTATCCGCTGGTTGAGCCGGCGCGAGCTTGCGAGCACCGAAGTCGAAACCACCCCACCCCGGCCCGTAAAACCCGTTGCCCCGCCCAATCCGCTCTGGCATCGTTACCTCTTGCACGAGAGAGCAGCCGATCCCGGGGTACCGGCGATCATGTTCTGCGCGTTGGACTCTCGAGCACCATTCACGGAAATGGCAGGGCTCTTACAGCCCGAGGTTCAACTCCTCACCAGACGCCGCCCCCGGGAACCCAAGGTCGACGCCGGTCCTGCGGTCGTCCGACGTCCGACTTCGGTCGGTCGACGGGCGACCCCATCGACGCGATCTCCCGCGGGCGGTGTCGCCCGCCGAACAATCTGCGCCACAACCGAATACACAGCCAGCAACTACTTGCACACACGACATGCGCGACAAGCGAAGGGAGGTTCGCATCATGTCTGCTTTCACCGAACTCCGCCTGGCGACCAAGCCCGCCAAGCGGTGGTTCCCCAAGATCTCCGTACCCATCGGGTACAAGGGTCTCGAGTACCGCAATGGCGAACTCTCCCGGCACCTTTCGCCCGGCGAGTACCGCACGCGCAGGGGCGCCGGATACACGTTCGTCGACGTGCGCGAGCGCGTCATGACCCTCGCTCCGCAGGACATTCTGACGTCCGACTCCGTGTCGCTGCGCGTCACGATGGCCGTCCGCGCGACGGTTGTCGACGCGGTCGCATTCACCGAGCGGGCCAGCGATCCGTGGGCGTCGGTCTACCTCGCCGCGCAGGTGGCGTTGCGTGAGGTCTGCGCGGCCGTGACCGTCGATGAGGTGATCACCCGAGCCGACACGGTCGACACCGGGCCGATCATCGCCGCGACCGCACGTGCCGGCCAGGCAACGGGAATCGAGGTGCTCGACGTTGTGGTCAAGGACGTGATCCTGCCCGCCGAGATCCGCTCGGCAGCAACCGAATTGGTCACTGCGAAGGCACGTGGACTGGCCAAGCTGGAGACCGCACGCGCAGAAACTGCTGCACTGCGTTCGTTGGCCAACGCCGGTCGCGTGCTCGACGCCCACCCCGCACTGGCACGCTTGCGTCTGGTGCAGGATGCGCCGTACGGCACCAAGTTCGTGCTGGCGATCAGCGACGCCGATTCCGGCACCGACTGAGCCCGGGTGATCGCGGGCAAACCTGTTGCCGCGTAGCGGATGTGTTCCCGAGATACGTTGTCGTATCTCGGGGACACATCCCTTGCGCGAAAGTACCGACCAGACATCCGGGGTTGCGCGAGATGTGATCGCGTGCCACTCTTGACCACCATGATCAACGGAAAGGCGGATTCCGCCACTCTCGCGTGAACGCCGCACCACTCGGCCCGGCCTTCTCCGGCGCCGACACTCATGGGCACCCTCGCGCCCAGCACCACCCTCGCTTCGAAGCCTCCGACCTCTCGGCGCTTCGCGACAGGTGGCTCGCACACGGCCTCAACACCGCTCCAGCCGACCGGACTACCACGGAAGCCGCTGTCGCGGAACTCTATTCGCGCGTCGACAAGTCTCCACCCGAGTTTGTGTGGACCAACTCGCCGCAGGCCGCGGTACCACTCATCCTCGCCGCGACGTCCGTCGTCACCCGCAACTCTGAATCCCGAGCCAATCGTCGTATCGCAGGGTTACTGTCGAACTCGCGGCGTCGCGTCGAATCCACACTCTCCGGTTCGCTGCGCTCGCAGTATGGGATCGCTCCACCCGACGTTGTGCGCGCATTGACGCTGACGCTCGACGAGTGCTTGACCGAGGGCATCGGTCTACGATCCGTGATCGGGGCAGGCATCCGAGACTCGTTGCACACCAGCCTGTTCGGATCGGTGGTCGTCGCCATCCGACGCCTTGTGCCATCGTTCCCAGGCGTCATCACGTGGTATGGGCAGCAGGAAGCACACCGGCTCGCCCACGTCGACGCCGCTCGACGGCTCGGGCTCCTTCACGTCACCGACTGCGACTCCGACCTATTGCAATTGCAGAACGCCCTGTGTGCATCGACAGGTTGGTGGTGGCCCTTCGACGACGTCTGCATCCTCGCCGAGCGTCCCGTCGCCATTCACACCGAGCCCACCCCGGAAGGCACACACAGTCAACGCAGGCTCCACCATGACAGCCTTGCGGCCGTCGAATTCCGCGACGGCGCAGCCATTTACGCCGTGCACGGCACCCTCGTCCCGGACTGGGTGATGACCGACCCGACACCCGAACGCATCGGCAACGAGCGCAATATCGAGATTCGACGCACAGCGATCGAACGGATCGGGTGGGACGCCTACATCGGCGCGGCGGGTCTCCGACTCGTCGACCGATCCGACGATCCCGGAAATCCCGGCCACCCGCTCGAGCTGTACTCGACACCGAGCGGCTGGCGCACGAACGCAAAGATTCTTTTGGTGGTCAACGGTTCTCGCGAACGCGACGGCACCCGACGACGCTACGGGCTTCAGGTTCCGGGCTGGACACACAAGGCACTCGACGCTGCGGCGTGGACCTACGGGCTCACCACCACGCAGTACGCGAACCTGCAGCGAAGGACCTGACGGCCACGCTGTTCTCGCATTTCCCAATCAGTCCGACACTCCCACAACCCAAGGTGCACATATGAATTCGATCATCACTCTCGACGACCTCACCACCTTCAGCGGACTTGATGTCCTTGACCATCTCGACCGCAGCATCAGAATCCCCGTCATCTCCGGACCACAAGCCCAGGGCGACCTCATGATCGTTCCGTTGTCGATGGTGCGCAACGCGATCGTGACGCGGCCATGGACGCACACGACGCACGTACGCCGCGAGGGCGTCGAGCTTCTCCGTAGCGCCGCAGGCGGTAACCCACACTCGCTTGTTGCCGACGACGGCACTTGCACCTGGTCGTCGCCGGTGCAGGATGCCGAGGGACTCGCCCTGGGCATCATCGACACCTCGCAAGCCGCTTTCCTGATACACCCGGAACACGGCGCCACGGGAATCGCCCCGGGCCGCTACGTGATTCGACGTCAGCGCGAGGGCAGCGGACTCTACGGTTTCGCAGCATCCGGGACCTACTTCGTCGCCGACTGATCTCTCATCCCGCCGACTGTGCGCTCCATCCCGCCGACTGAGCAGAGAACACAAAAGGTGGGGGAGGAAAGTTCCTCCCCCACCTCGTGTGGGTCACTTCAGACTCAGCCAGATCAGAGACCCGGCCAGATCAGCGAACTCAGTACTTCTCGCCCTTGGCGGCCTTCTCGACGAGCGAGGCCGGCGGCTCGAAGTGCGAGCCGTACTTCTTGGCCAGGTCGCGCGAGCGGTCGACGAAGCCCTGCAGTCCACCCTCGTACTGGTTGATGTACTGGATCACGCCACCGGTCCACGCGGGGAAGCCGATGCCGAAGATCGAGCCGATGTTGGCGTCGGCGACGGAGTCGAGGACACCCTCGTCGAAGCACTTCACGGTCTCGAGAGCCTCGGCGAAGAGCATGCGCTCCTGCATGTCCTCGAACGGGATCTCGGTGCTGCCCGACTTGAAGTGGTCGCGCAGTCCCGGCCACAGCCGGACACGCTTGCCGTTCTCGTCGTACTCGTAGAAGCCCGCGCCTTCCTTCTTACCCGGACGGCCTTCGTCGACGAGGTAGTCGATGACCTCGAAGGAGCCGTGCTGCGGCAGTTCCTTGCCCTCGGCCTTCGCGCCGTCCTCGCTGGACTTGCGGATCTTCTGCATCAGGACGAGGTTGAGCTCGTCGGACAACTGCAGCGGTGCTGCCGGGTAGCCGGCCTGGGTGCCCGCATGCTCGATGAACGCAGGCTCGATGCCCTCACCGACGGCGGCGATGGCCTCGTTGATGAACGTACCGATGACGCGGCTGGTGAAGAACCCACGGCTGTCGTGAACGACGATCGGGGTCTTGCGGATCTGCAGCGTGTAGTCGATCACCTTGGCCAGCACCGCATCCGAGGTCTTCTCACCGCGGATGATCTCGACCAGCGGCATCTTGTCGACCGGCGAGAAGAAGTGGATTCCGATGAAGTCCTCGGAGCGCTTCACGCCCTCGGCGAGGATGGTGATCGGCAGCGTCGAGGTGTTCGAGCCGAGCACTGCGTCGGGTTCGACGACGTCCTCGATTTCCTGGAACACCTGGTTCTTCACCTCGACCGACTCGAAAGCGGCCTCGATGACGAGGTCGACGCCCTTGAAGTCGGCGGCATCGCCGGTCGGGTGAATCCGACCGAGCAGCGCGTCGCTCTTCTCCTGGGTGGTCTTGCCGCGGGAGAGTGCCTTCTCCTCGAGCTTGACCGCGTAGCCCTTGCCCTTCTCCGCGTTCTCCAGCGACACATCCTTGAGAACAACGTCGATGCCGGCCTTGGCCGACACGTAAGCGATTGCGGCGCCCATCATTCCGGCACCGATCACGCCGACCTTCTTGGCCTGCCACTTCGGGTAGCCCTCGGGACGCGAGCCACCGTTGTTGATGGTCTGCAGGTCGAAGAAGAACGCCTTGATCATGTTCTGCGCGACCTGGCCGGTGACCAGCGAGACGAAGTAGCGGGTCTCGACGAGGTCGGCGGTGTCGACGTCGACGTATGCACCTTCGATGGCAGCGGCCAGGATGGCGCGCGGCGCAGGCATGTTCGCGCCCTTGATCTGCTTACGCAGCAGAGCGGGGAACGCGGGCAGGTTGGCTGCGACCGACGGGTTGGTCGGTGCACCACCCGGGATCTTGTAGCCCTTCTTGTCCCACGGCTGCTGTGCCTCGGGGTTCTCCTTGATCCACGCCTTCGCGGCGGGCAGGAGCTCTTCGACAGATCCGACCACCTCGTCGACCAGACCGGTCTCCTTGGCCTTGGTCGCGTTGAAGCGCGGACCCTGCAGCAGCACGCCCATCAGCGCGTTCTGCATGCCGAGCAGGCGGACGGTACGCACGACGCCACCGCCACCGGGCAGCAGGCCGAGCGTGACCTCGGGCAGGCCGACGACGGCACCCTTCACGTCGGCGATGACGCGGTAGTGGGTGTGCAGCGCGAGTTCGAGGCCACCGCCGAGGGCAGCGCCATTGATGGCCGCCACAACGGGCTTGCCCAGCTTCTCCAGGCGACGCAGCACGGTCTTCATGCCGTTGGTGCGCTCGGTGATCGACGCGGCGATCTCTTCCTTGGACTGCGTCCGCTCTGCGGTCATGTCCTTGAGGTCGCCGCCCGCGAAGAAGGTCTTCTTCGCCGAGGTGATGACGACACCGGTGATGTCGTCCTTCTCGGCCTCGAGACGGTCGACGGTCGCGGCGATCGAGGCGATGAACGTGTCGTTCATCGTGTTAGCGCCCTGCGCCTTGTCGTCCATGGTGAGGACGACAACGCCGTCGGCGTCCTTCTCCCAGCCAATCATGTTGTCACTCATTGCTTTTGAAAGTCCTTCTGTAGGTCAGAGACGCTCGATGACGGTCGCGACGCCCATGCCGCCGCCGATACACAGGGTGATCAGGCCGTAACGGCCGCCGGTGCGCTCGAGCTCGTCGAGGCAGGTGCCGAAGATCATCGCGCCGGTTGCACCCAGCGGGTGACCCATCGCGATGGCGCCACCGTTGCGGTTGACCTTCTCGTGCGGGATGTTCAGGTCCTTCATCCACTTCAAGACGACCGCGGCGAACGCCTCGTTCAGCTCGAAGACGTCGATGTCGTCGACGGTCAGTCCGGCCTTCTTCAGCGCCAGCTCGGTGGCCGGGGTGGGACCGGTGAGCATGATGGTGGGCTCGGAACCGATCTCGGCAAAGGAGACGACGCGGCCGCGCGGGGTCAGCCCGTTGCGCTTGCCTGCCTCTTCGCTACCGATGAGGACCAGCGACGCACCGTCGACGATGCCCGAGCTGTTACCGCCGGTGTGAACGTGGTCGATCTTCTCGACGCTGTGGTACTTCTGCAGCGCGACGTCGTCGAAGCCTGCCATCTCGGCGAGCGCGGCGAACGCGGGCTTGAGCTTGCCGAGCGACTCGACGGTCGAACCCGGACGACGATGCTCGTCGTGATCGAGCACGATCACGCCGTTGATGTCACGAACCGGGACCACAGACTTGGCGAAGTATCCACCGTTCCAAGCATTTTCGGCGCGCTCCTGTGACTCTGCAGCGAAGGCGTCGACGTCTTCGCGGCTGAATCCCTCGATCGTCGCGATGAGGTCGGCACCGATGCCCTGCGGCACGATGTAGTTGTCGTACGCGGTGGTCGGGTCCATGAAGAGTGCGCCGCCGTCGCTGCCCATCGGGACACGCGACATCGACTCGACGCCGCCGGCGAGCACGAGGTCGTCGAAGCCGGACGCGACCTTGGCGGCAGCGAGGTTGGTGGCCTCGAGGCCCGACGCGCAGAAGCGGTCGATCTGGGTGCCGGGGACGGTCTCGGGCAGGCCGCTGTTGAGCGCTGCGGTACGCGAGATGACACCGCCCTGCTCGCCAACCGGCGAGACGACACCGAGGATGACGTCGTTGATGTCGGCAGGGTCGAGGCTGCCGTGACGTGCGAGAACCTCGTTGATGAGGCCGGACGCGAGGTCGACGGGCTTGATGCTGTGCAGCGACCCACCGCGCTGCTTGCCACGCGGCGTACGGATCGCCTCGTAGATGAATGCTTGATCAGGCACGAATGTTCCTTTCACATGAACCAGCGATGGTTACCATACGAGGCTAACGCGGGATCACTTCTTTGGCTATAGCAGGTGGTCAAATAGTCGCGGAAGCGCGCAGATCTGAGCTAAGGTCGATTAACAATGTCTACTCAGAAGCCACGCCGCACACGGCCTGCCGACCGCAAACGGCAGCTGGTCGACCATGCCGCGGCACTGTTCCTCGATCGTGGCTACCCGCATGTCTCGGTTGCCGACATCGCCCGCGCCTCGGGCGTGACCGCGCCCTCGGTGTACCGACACTTCGACGACAAGCAGGCGTTGTTGTCCGCGGCCGTACTCGCGGGCGTCGACGACCTCGAGGCGTGCACCGACCGGACCCTCGGCGACGGTCAACGCCCACTGGGCGAACTGATCAACGCACTCTGCGACCTCGGCGTGCACCACCCCGAATCGGTGTCGCTGTGGCGGTGGACGAGCAACTATCTGTCCGAGGACCAGAACAAGCAGATGGTCCTGCGCACCCAGCAGGTACTGGCGCGCTGGGCGACCGCGATCGTCAGTGAGCGTCCCGGCCTGTCCGACCGCGAGGCCCGCTCACTGGGGTGGGCGGCACTGAGCGTCGCGGGCAGCCTCGCGGTACACAACTCGCGGATGTCGGCGGCCCGGGCGCGCGCCGAACTCGTCGTACTCACCGAGCGACTGCTCGACCTGCGCCCCGCAACCGCACCCGACCTACCTCCCGAGCCCACCATCGCGGGCCTCTCGTCGTCGCGTCGTGACGAGATCCTCGACGCCGCGGCCGCGCTGTTCGCCGATCACGGCTACGCCGACGTGGGGGTCGACGACATCGGCGCCGCCGTCGGAATCACCGGACCCAGTGTCTACAAACACTTTTCGTCGAAGCTCGCCATCCTGCTCGGCATCGGCCAGCGCAGCGCCATGCGGCTGGAGACGGGAGTCATGGCCGCGCAGTCCACCACCGCCGACCCTGCCAAGCTCCTCGGACTCCTCGTCGACTCCTACGTCACCGTGATCACCTCGACGCCCGACCTCTCCGTGGCGTTCAACAGCTCGGCGGTCTTCGCCGGCCAGGAGACAGCGGCGGAGCTACTCGACGTCCAGCGCCGCTACGTCCGACGCTGGATCGACCTCCTCGGCCAGATCCAACCCGACGTCCGGCCCGATCAGCGCGCGGTCGCGGTGCACGCCGCCCTGTCGATCGTCAACGACGCCGTGCGAATGCGCCGCGGCACCACCCGCCCCGACTTCGCAGCCGAGATGGCGTACCTGATGAAGGGCGTACTGGGGCTTTGAGGTCGTCGAACCGCTACCTTTGACTCATGCACATCGAGCACGGCGCGTACCGGAGTGCCGGTGAGTGATCAGGAACGTTCGGGACTGAGCGCTCCCGAACCGCGATACACGCGCGACGACCTCGTGGAGGAGCTCGGACTCTCTCCCGACTATGCCGAAAAGGTCTGGAACGCGTTCGGTTTCGCGCGACAGTCGACACCCGACAAGATCTTCACCGCCGACGAGGTGAAGGCGCTCGGACTCTTTGCCGACTCTGAACACACCATGCCCGAGACCGCGCAGGTCGCAACCGCACGAGCAATCGGACAGACGATGTCACGCCTCGCCGACTGGCAGGCCGACCAGTTGACCGAACTCGAACGCAATCCGGATGTGCCGTGGACTCGCGACCAGATGGCGAACGCGTTGGGCGTGATCCAACAGCTGATCTGGCGCAGACACCTCGACATGGCCATGACCCGCGACGAATCCCGCGAATCCGACGAGCGGATGGAGCTCGTCGTCGGCTTCGCCGACATCGTCGGATACACCAGTCTGTCTCGACGCACCCCTCTCGACGAGCTCGAGCATCTACTCGAGACGTTCGAGGACCGCACCTTCGACGTCGTGGCCAGGTACCGCGGCCACGTGGTCAAGACCCTCGGCGACGGCGTCATGTTCACGTTCAGCTCGTCGAATGCCGCCGCGCAGGCAGCACTTGCGATACACGAACTCAGCGACGACAAGCCCATCCCGGCACTGCGCGTAGGACTTGCGCGCGGACAGATTCTCTCCCGACTCGGCGACGTCTTCGGCGAGCCCGTGAACATCGCTGCGCGCCTGTGCGGTTCAGCGCGACCGGGCAGCACGCTGGTCAGCGAACCGGTGGCCGACGATATCGCCGACGACGACCGCTTCTACCTACGGTCGATCTCCCCGCTGTCGGTCCGCGGCTACCGGCGGCTACGCGCAAAGGTGTTGGAAGCCAACAAGTATTACGAATCGGGCGCCAAGTCAGGAGACGAGGCCAAGTCAGGAGACGAGGCCGAGTCCGGGGCCGGGTCGACATCCGACGGCTCGACCGAAGACGTCGCCTCGTAGACGCGCACCTCATTCGCCTTGATGACCAGGTAGACCTCGCGGCCGGCATCGAGTGCAAGATCTCCGACGGCGCCCCACGTCACCTCCGCCGAGACCACCTGCCCGGCAACGTCGCAGCGCACAATCGCGTGATCGCCCTGGGGCATGACCTCCGAGACCGTTCCGCTCAAGACCGTGCGCGGACTTCCCTGCGGCGCATCGAGGTATAGCGCCACCGCGCGCGGTGAGAAGGTCGCCACCGCCCCGACACCCGGCCTGCTCGCATCTGCCGACACGCCCGTGACGCTGCCGCCCCCAACCCCTACTACTGTCGCGGGCGCCTTGAAGGTTCCGACGAACATGTTGAGACCCGTGAGTGCGGCGGCGAATGCTGTTTCCGGACGCCGCAACACCTCTCGTGTCGGACCACGCCCCACGACCCGGCCATGCTCGATGATCACGACGTCGTCGGCGAGTGCAACGGCGTCGACAAGGTCGTGTGTGACGAGCACCGTGCAGCCCTTCCGCTCGGTGATCAGCGACCGCAACAGTGTGCGCATCTGTTGTGCCACATCCACATCGAGCGCAGCGAACGGCTCGTCGAGCAGTAGTACGTCCGGCTCGGTCGCGAGAGCGCGTGCGATCGCGACGCGCTGTGCCTGTCCACCCGACAGTTGTTTCGGGGAACGGTCTGCGAACTCGGCGACACCGACCGCGGCGAGCCATCGTTCGGTACGGGCCGCAACCTCTTTCCGCGACAAACCCGCGGACTCCGGCCCGAATGCGACGTTGCTCGCGACGCTCATGTGGGGGAACAAGCGTGGTTGCTGAGCGAGCAGCACCACCGACCGGCGATGCGGCGGCACAAAGGTTTTCCCGTCCTGCAGACTGCGGCCGTCGTAGTCAACCGTCGAGTCGTCGGTGCGGCGCAGTCCGGCCAGCACGGCGAGGGTGGTGCTCTTACCCGACCCGTTGGGTCCGAGTATCGCGCAGGTCTTGCCATCCGCGACGTCGAGGTCGATCTCGAGAAATGGCGTCGCACAACGGATTGACGCTCGCAGGCCGCTCACGCACCCACCGCCGGGGTTCGGCGTAGATGCACGGCGACGACGACGATCAGCGCAACACCCATCAGCACCAAAGACAGCGGAAGAGCCTCGATCGGATCGTTGATCGAGTCGAGGTAGATCTTCAGAGGTGCCGTCTGCGTGGTTCCCGGCAGGTTACCCGCGAACGTGATGGTCGCGCCGAACTCGCCGAGAGCCCGCGCAAAGGCCAGTACCGCACCCGCTGTGAGCGCCGGAAAGACCAGCGGCAGTGTGACTTTCCACAGAGTCCTCGTCGGGCTCGCGCCCAGCGTCGCGGCGATCTGCTCGTAGTCCGCTCCGGCCGACCGCAACGCGCCCTCGACGCTCAGGACCAGGAACGGCATGGCGACAAACGTCTGCGCGACAACCACACCGGCCGTCGTGAACGCCAACTGGATGCCCGCGCGGTCCAGATACTGACCGACCAGTCCGTAGCGGCCCAGTGCGTACAGTAGCGCGATGCCACCGACCACCGGCGGTAACACCAAGGGCAACAACACCACTGCGCGCAGCACGCGGACAGCGATTCCCTGGAACCGAGCGAAGACAAAGGCGATGGGCACGCCGAGGATGACGCATAGCAGTGTGCTCACCACCGCGGTCAGCACACCGAGCCGCAGAGCGTCGAGAGATGCCTGCGAGGTGATGGAAGCCCAGAAGTCTCCCCACGGCATTCGGACGATGATCGCGAGCGGACCGACCAGGATGAAACAGATCCCGATGACGGCGGGGACATACACCCACAGCGGAATCCGACGCATGACCAGCTCAGGAGCTCGCGGGCTTGAACCCTGCGGCAGACAGGATCTCCTGCCCGGTCTGGCCCGTCACCATGTCCTTGAACTGAGTTGCCTGCTCAGAATGCCTGGTGCCCTTGACCGTTGCGATCGGATACTTGTTGACCACCTTGGCGAACGCCGGATCTTCGACGGTGGAGACCTTGTTGCCCGCCGACTTCGCGTCTGTCACATAGACCAGACCGGCGTCGGCCTCACCGGAGGTGACCTTGGTCAGCACGGAGGTCACCGACGTTTCCTGGCTCACCGGCGACAACTCGACACCCGTGTTCTTCTCGACCGCCACCGTCGCCGCCCCGCACGGAACCTCCGGCGCACAGACGACCGTCTTCACGTCGGCATTCTTCAAACTCGCGAATCCGTTGATCTGCTTGGGATTTCCCGGCGCCGTCGCGATCACCAGTGTGTTGGTGGCGAAGATGGCCGGGTCGACCGCCTTGTCACCGAGCTTCTGCATCGTCCGCTCATCCGCGGTGGCGATCACGTCGGCGTCAGCACCCTGGTTGATCTGGGTGACCAACGCCGACGACCCCGCGAAGCTGAGCTTCACGTCGACGTCGGAGTGTGCCTTCTCGAAAGCGTCGGCCAGCTCGGTGAAGGTGTTCTTCAATGACGCTGCCGCGTACACGTTGAGAGTTACCTTCTGCCCGTCGGTACTCGAAGAAGCACCGCTCGACGAATCACTGTCCGACGAACATCCGGCGACGGCGGCGATCACGGCGATGAGCGCCGCGCAGACGGCCAGCAGACGACGAACCGGTACAGGACGAGACGACCCAGCACGCGATGACACAGCAGTTCTCACTTCTCTCCCGCGCACGCGGGTCACTTGTTCGGATCAGGACGTTCGACGATCACCGTCGTCGCCTTGACCACCGCGGTCGCGACGACGCCGGGTTCGAGTCGGAGTTCTCGCGCGGCTTCGGCACTCATCAGCGATGTGACCTCGAACGGCCCGCACTGCAGAGTCACCTGAGCCATCACGGTGTCGACGACCAGGTCCGTCACCAGTCCGGTGAACCTGTTACGCGCCGATCGCAGCACCCCGGTGCCGTCGTCGTCGGGGACGCGCGACCGGCGACGCGCAAGCGCTGCGAGACCGACGCCGTCGACGGTCGCGACTGCTTCGCCGCCACCCGGCTCGAGCTCGCCGGAGGCCAGCCAGCGTCGAACGGTGTCGTCGCTGACCCCGAGAAGCGTCGCGGCATCGCGTACTTTGATCGCCGTCACCCGAGCGAGTTTAACCGCAGTCGCGGAGAAGTGGGCTGTTGATCGACGCATGTGCGGGTCCACCGATGAATTCTCGGCCGGTCACGAGTCGACACCTGTACCCCGTTCACACCACCCGGCCCCCGAAACTCAGTCGCCGATGTCCGACTCGCCCGATACCGTGAGGAACCATGAGCCAGCCAGCGCCACCCACCACCGCAGGCCACACACCCGGCCCACCCGACACCGTCCTCG
This sequence comes from Gordonia sp. UBA7860, assembly GCF_002500165.1. Classification (NCBI taxonomy): domain Bacteria; kingdom Bacillati; phylum Actinomycetota; class Actinomycetes; order Mycobacteriales; family Gordoniaceae; genus Gordonia; species Gordonia sp. UBA7860. Next base: position 47,966 of record NZ_DLSO01000121.1, read on the forward strand.
ACCTCGCCGTCGAGGCCACCAACCTCGTCAAACGCTTCGACGACTTCACCGCCGTCGACGACGTCAGCTTCAACGTGCCCACGGGCTCGGTTCTCGGTCTGCTCGGTCCCAACGGGGCAGGCAAGACGACGATCGTGCGGATGATGACCACACTCTCGCTTCCGACGAGCGGAACCGCCCGCATCGCCGGATTCGACGTCCGGACCGACCCCGAAATGGTGCGCCGCAACATGGGGCTCACCGGTCAGGCCGCCACGGTCGACGAGATCCTCACCGGCCGCGAGAATCTGCGGATGGTCGGCGGCCTGTACGGCATCACCCGAAAGGCGTTGGCCGCACGCACCGACGAACTCCTCGAACAGTTCTCGCTGACCGACGCCGCCGACAAACAGGTCCGCGCCTACTCCGGCGGCATGCGCCGACGTCTCGACCTCGCCGTCAGCCTGCTTGCCGCACCCCCGGTGCTGTTCCTCGACGAGCCGACGACCGGCCTCGACCCGCGCAGCCGCGCCGAACTGTGGGATGTCCTGCGACGCCTGGTCGCGGGCGGCACCACGTTGGTGCTGACCACGCAGTATCTCGAGGAAGCCGACCAACTGGCCGACAACATCGTCGTCATCGACAAGGGTCGGGTCATCGCCGAGGGCACCCCGCTGCAACTCAAAGAACGTGCGGGCGCGGCAAGCGTGGTCATCACCGTGTCCGACGCCGCGTCACTGCCCGCGGCGCAAGAACTGTTGCGCCGCAACGGCGGAGATGTGTTCGTCGACGAGACCGCCCGCACACTGACCTCGTCGGCTTCCGGCCTCGCCGACCTCACCCGCATCGCGGCCTGGTTCGACGAATCGGGGATCACCGTCGACGACATCGGACTCGCCCGACCGAGCCTCGACGACGTCTTCCTCTCCCTCACCGGCCACCGCGCCGAGACCACCACAGACGACGATGCCGACGCCGGCACCGACAACGCCCCCACCTCGAGCGGAGACACCCGATGAGCACCACATCGATGACATCGCAACTGGTCGAACGCCCACCGATCCACCCGACGAACGTCTGGCAACAGGCGTGGATCATGGTGAAGCGCAACATGATCCACACTCGACGCATGCCGGAGATGCTCTCCGACGTGACGATCCAGCCGATCATGTTCGTCGTGCTGTTCGCCTACGTCTTCGGACCGGCGATCAGCGCGGGCAACCCGGCGATCAACTACAAGCAGTACCTACTGCCCGGCATCATGGGTCAGACGATCGTGTTCACCGCGTTCATCGTCGCCACCGGTATCACCGCCGACATCGAGAAGGGCATCATCGACCGTTTCCGGTCGCTCCCCATCCGACGGTCGGCAGTGCTGATCGGACGCAGCATCGCGAGTCTGCTGCACTCGTCGATCGGCATCGTCGTGATGGCACTGACGGGCGTCATCATCGGCTGGCGGATCACCACGTCGGTGTGGGAAGGAACGCTCGGCTTCATCCTGGTGCTGGTGTTCGGATTCGCGATGATCTGGTTCGGCGTGATGATCGGTTCGTGGCTGCGGTCGGTCGAAGCGGTCAACGGGTTCATGTTCTCCGTGCTGTTCCCACTGACATTCGTCTCCAACGCGTTCGTACCCACCCAGGCGATGCAGCCGTGGCTGCGGACCATCGCCGAGTGGAACCCCATCTCGTCACTCATCCAGGCGATGCGTGTGCTCTGGGGCAACGGACCCGCAGCGGGAGCCGACGCCGCACTCCCACTGCGCTACCCGGAGTTGTCGACGCTCATCTGGGCCGTCGTACTCACGCTGTTGTTCATGCCGTTCGCGCTGCGCAACTACGCGCGCCGCACCACGGACTGACGCCGGATTCGGAGCAGATACACGTGTTTCTGACACCCGCGCGCGAAGCTTCGCGCGCATCGGTCAGAAACACGTGTTTCTTCGGGTCAGCGTCCGGTTGTTCTCACGCCGTCGCAGCGAGCGCCTCGAGTGGGTCGGTGTAGACCGCGTCCAACGACACCGCGCCGGCCGCCTGCTGCTGCACCGTCACACCCGAATGGGACACGCGGACATCGCGTTTGGGCGATACCGAGGTCTCGCGGATCGCTGCGGCAACCAGCGGCAGCGTCGACGGGTTGTCGGTGAACGCCTGCCCGCCGAGGATGATGTGGTCGGGGTTGAAGATGTCGGCCATCAGCGCCACCGCACGCCCGAGGACCGTCGCGCGCTCTTCGAGGAGTGCGCGAGCGGTCGCGTCACCGCCACGGGCGAGCGCGTGCACTCCCTCGATGTCGACGACGTCGAGTCCTAGTGCGAGCGCCGCCTCGACAACGCCGGTGTCGCTCGCGGTCGGCTCGAGGCGACCGGTGTGCTGCGGGTCGAGCAGGGTTGTCGCCCCGGTCGGGAAGTGCCCGATCACCGGCGGGCCCGCGGTCGGTGTGTGCACGGCGCCGTCGACGCTGAACGCGATGCCGACCATCTCACGTGCGTAGAAGTAGAGGAAGCTCGAGCGCTTGTCGCTGGGGTTCACCACGAGCTCGGCGGCGGCCATCGCCTCGACGTGCGACGCCACCGACACGGGCAGCCCGACGGCTTCGGCGATGATGTTGCCCACCGGGGCATCCGTCCAGCCGAGACGCGGATGGTCGACGAAGCCCCCTTCGGCGACGCGTCCACCGATCGCGACACCTGCCCACAGCACTCGACGATTCGACCAGCGTCCGATGAAGCGTCGTGCGCTGTCGCCGATGGCGGTCAGCGTCTGCTCGGGGGTCTCGGCGATCGGCGTCGGGATCTGGATGGCGCCGACGACGCGATGCAACAGATCGTGGGTGGTGATCGAGGTGACCTTGTACCCGATATGGATACCGAGGGTCAGGAAGTCGGTCACGTTGATTTCGAACGGCAGACGCGGACGTCCGATGGCACCGGCCGGCGCGAGGTCGGCGCGTTCACGCAGGAGCCCCGCCTTCAACAGCGCGCCGACCTGGCGGTTCACCGTCGAGATGGACAGTCCGGTTGCCTCCGCGGCGTCGTCGCGGAAAATCGGGCCGGATAGTCGAGCGGTGCGCAACACGAGCGCTGCGGGTTTGTCGGAGAGCTCGAGGCGCGGTGTCGCGATCTGAATCGGCCGCCCCCCTCTCCTGGCACTGCGTGGTTCGAGCCCGGGAACAGGCGTCGGTCGCGGCGTCGACCTGCGTGGGTTCGGACGTGCGGCCGGCCGTCGGACCGGTGAGGAAAGCGTAGCTGTGCGGATGGGCTGATCAACGGTGGCGGTCATGAGTGGGTGTCCTAGGTGTCGGTGCAGCGGCGGTGTCGGTGCAGCGAATCCGGGGCGCACAGCATCGTGGGCGCCGCGAGCGATGGCGTCAGCGGCCAGAACCGGAGTTCATGGCGGGCGGTCGACGATGATCGCGGGGGATTCGCGTGGAATGCGGAAGGTGAAGAGTGAAGAACTCGGATCAACGCATTCGGCGACAACACAGCACACGGGCGAACGGCAGACGACAACCCAGAGCGGTGATCACGTAGGTCACCTCTGAGATCTGCGCCAGGGCGCGGTCGTGCTCGCTCGTCATGAGCACGAAGCTAGCAACTGATCGCAGCGGCCCGCAACTCCCTTGCGCATCCCTTGCCGCAGGTCACAGACCACTTCGCGCACCCGGCAGAGGCGTCCACCGGCGAGAATAGGCTGCCTACGGCGCGGCGTCGCGGGTTAGACGCACCGCGCGCAAAAGTTGCCGTCCTCCGTCGCCCTACACGAGTACCCGACCTGCGCATCCATCGAGCGTGCGCAACCGTAGAGCTTGTCGGGACCCTGTCGTAACCTGGATCACATGCCTCCGCAGACCGCCTCCACTGCGCATCTTTCCGCCGAGCCGTCGACTTCAAGCGACACCGAATTTCGCGCCGCGACCGAGCCGTTGCGCCGTGAGATCCTGGCCCATTGCTACCGAATGATGGGTTCACATCACGACGCCGAAGACCTCACCCAGGACACCTACCTCCGTGCCTGGCGCGCGTACGACAAGTTCGACGGTCGTGCGTCGGTACGGACCTGGCTGCACAAGATCGCGACCAACACCTGCCTGACCGCACTGCAGAGTAAACAGCGCAGGCCGCTCCCCTCAGGACTCGGCGGCGATGCCTTCGACCCCACCGACACACTCGAGACCGACGGCGAGGTCCCCTGGCTCGAGCCGTACGCGGGCGCCGTCGACGAGATCTCCCCCGGCGACGACGCCGACCCCGCCTATGTCGTCGGTGCACGCGAGTCGATCCGCCTCGCGTTCATCGCGGCGCTACAGCATCTACCCGAGCGGCAGCGAGCCGTACTGATCCTGCGCGATGTGCTGCAATGGCGGGCCGCCGAGGTGGCCGACACCATCGGTGTCACCACCGCAACGGTCAACAGCCTGCTGCAGCGCGCCCGCGAGCAACTCAAGAATGCTGCGCCACAGCATGATTCGACGGAAGAGATCACCGACGACGCCAAGCGTGAACTGCTTGCACGGTATGTCTCGGCGTTCGAGCGGTACGACGTCGACGCCATCGCCGACATGTTCACCGACAAGGCGATCTGGGAGATGCCACCCTTCACCGGTTGGTACCAGGGTCCGGCAGCGATCGCCACGCTCATCCGGCACAACTGCCCAGCGGAGAAGGAGGGCGACCAGATCCTCCTGCCCACTGTCGCCAACGGACAACCCGCCTTCGGGCTCTACATGCGCGAACCCGACGGCGTGCACCGCCCGTTTCACCTCCAGGTTCTCGAACTCGGCACGACTGGCCCCGACGCATCGCCCGCGGTCACGCACGTCGTCGCGTTCTTCGGCGACGACGTGGCCACCGACTTCGCCCGCTTCGGCCTGCCCGCCCCCCCGCCCCGCTGATCGGCGGGTGGGCACCCTTCCCGCTGATTGAGCCGGCCGCGAGCGGAGCGAGCTGCCGAGTCGAAATCACCCCGCCTCGGGAATCGCGCCCGGGTTCATCCACACGATCTCCCAGGCGTGGCCGTCGGGATCGCAGAAGCTGCGGCTGTAGGTGAAGCTGTGGTCGTCGGGTTCGCGCAACGCACTCGCACCGTTGGCCAGCGCGGCGTCGGCCACGTCGTCGACTTCGTGCCGAGACGACGCCGAGAACGCGAAAACCACCTCGCGCGACGTCCCCGCAGAGCACCGCCCACCCCGACCCGCCGCGGAGTACCCCGCGAACCGCCGGGCAGCGAGCAGCACCAGCATCGTGCGCTCATTGATCGGGAGACACACCGTCCCGGTGTCACAGAACCATTCGTCGGTGCGGAAACCGATGCTCTCGAAGAACCGGCGTGAGCGCGCGGTGTCGTCGACGGGCAGCGTGATGAACAACGTTGACGCCATACACAGACCGACCCGTACGCCGCCCGGAAGTCATCGTTGGTGGACCGCATAGGCTCTACGAGCATGGGAGTCATCTACCTCGTACGACATGGCCAGGCCAACCCGTCCGCGTACGGGGTCGCCGACAGTGCGCCCACCGAAAACGCGCCCGCCGACGACTCAGCCGCGGCCGGGAGCGACCCCGGCCCCGGCCTCACCGATACGGGTCGGGTCCAGGCCGGCCTCACCGGAACCCTGCTGTCCGCGCAGATCAGCGGTGTCACCGCCGCGATCAGCGGCGACCTCGCCCGGCAGACCGAGACACTCGCAGGCGTCCTCGCCCGCCTCGACTCCGCGCCGGAACCGATCGTCGACCCGTCATGGAACGAGTACGAACTGCCCGCGCTCGTCGGCGCAGCGACCCCAGACGAGTTCGCCGATCAGAAGTCGTATCAGCAGCGCCTCGACGCGGGCCTCGCGCACTGGATCGACCAGACGAGCATGGCGGAGGCCGAGGGCGCGACCACCCCTCCCGGTTCCGGCGAAACCTATCCCGAATTCCGCTCACGGGTCACCGGCGCGGGCGAGCGCGCTGCCGAGTTGGCGGGCAGCGGACAGACCGTTCTCGTGGTGTCTTCGGCGGGCACCATCACACAGCTGATCGCCGAACTGTGGGGGGTGCCGCCGCACCGTTGGCCTGCGATGGCGCGCACGATGGTCAACGCTTCGGTGACCAAACTCCTCGTCGGCCGCAGCGGGACGTCGGTGATGTCGCTCAACGAGCACGCCCACCTCGTCGACCGCGAAGGCGGCATCGCGACGTTCCGCTGAACGCCATGCCGCCGCGAGTCCTCCGCGCCTGACGGCGAAACCGTAAATGTGGGTCCAATCGATGAATGTGGTTGCTGCAGCACACACATCCTCAAATTCGACACACATCTGGAAGTCGTCCATCGGCAACGACTCGTATTCACCGCACAACGCATCCGACGTTTCCCCGACCTGCGATCTCGAGCAGAATTCTTGTCGGTGGTCAGTCGTAGTATGGGATCACACGTTCGATCAGGTCGCAGGAGGGAGGTGCGAAGTGTCGATCGAGTCAGTGAATCCGTGGACCAACCCTGATGCGGGAGATGAGGAGTCAGACAACGACGCCCTCAGCACTCTTCGTCGAGCAGGCCGGGCGTCACAAGCCGACAGCACATCTGATGGGTCGGAAACCCAAGGGTCGGAAACCGATGAGTCGAGACCCCATACCGATCCCCTGGACTGGTCGACGGCCCTGCCGCTCGGGGTATTAGGCGGGATTGATCCCGAATCGCCGGGTGATGCCGACACGGTCGCGGTGATGGAAGGCCTGACCCAACTACGTTGCGGCGAAGCATTTTTGGGGTGGGCTCGGTATCAGTCGATCGGGGTGCTCTATGACCGCTTGGTCGTCGAGCGCGCCAAATCGGATGGCCTGATCGTGGATGGCTTCGCCGATGCGGCGGCACGCATCTCCGGAATCTTCGCGGTATCACGCCCCCAGGCCGAACGCATGCTCGACGACGCGATCGTGTTACGCGATGACCTGCCACAGGTATTCGGCTGTCTACGCGACGGGATCGTGTCAGTCGAGCAAGCCCGACTGGTCATCTCACGCACCGATCTGGTCCGCGCGGGCCGGGCACCCCGCCCGAGGTGGTGGCCGCCGTCGATGAACAGATCGCGTCAACTTTGCGGACGCGGCGCGGGTCGTGGAAACAGCCCCGCCTGCGCGACATGGTCGATCGGATCGTGTTCCGCCGAGACCCCGACGCGGTACGTGAACGCCGCGAGCGCGCTCTGGACAAGCGGGGCGTGTTCGTCGATAACTGTGGCGACGGGGTCGGCGAGATCACCGCGGTCATGTCGGCAGAAAACGTGCAGATCGCGGTCGCTGCGGTACGACGCCTTGCCGACGCGGTCTGCAACGGTGACGGTCGGACCCGTCAGCAACGCGCCTCCGATGCAATGTTCGCGCTGTTGAGCAATTCACGATTCGAATGCACCTGCGCCAGCACCGATTGCACCGCGCAGATCCCGGAGCCCGGCACCGTCCCACCAGCCGATCCGCGATTCGTCATCCACGTCGTGTGCAACGAAGCCGCCCTCACCGCGCCCGAGCCCGCCGAAAACACCGACGGCTTCACCGATCCCGACGTACCCGCTGCAGATCGAGTTGAGTCCGGCGACTTCGCCGACGATGCCGGTGGTCGTGAGCCAGACAGCGACACCGGACCAGGTACCACCCGAACTGCGCGGATCGAGCGTCGCCGCGCCGAGGTGTCCGGCGACAATGTCCCGGTGGGGTTCATGGACGGCTACGGCATCATCTCCGCCGAGCATGTCCGCGACATCGCGGCGCGCCCCGATGCGGTGATCCACCGAGTCATTCCGAAGGGCACCCCCCCAACTACGCCGACGGCACCTACACGCTGTCCGCACACGGCGCCGACCCCTACCGGCCATCCACCGCATTGGATGAAGCAATCCGCTGCCGTGACGGCTACTGCGTCGACCCCGGCTGCGGCCATTCGGCCTGGACCGCCGACAACGACCACGTCACCGAATTCGACCACCACGACCCGCGCGCGGGTGGACAGACGAGCTACGAGAATCTGAACACCAAATGCCGGTACGGGCACATCACCAAAACGTTCGGCAACTGGGTCGACGACCAATACCGCGACCCCACCACCGGACGGCTGGTCACCGAATACCTCACCCCCGAAGGTTTCGTCATCCCAGGTGACGCCGAAACCTTTGAAGACACCTTCCTCGGACTCCGCCGCATCCGCTTCACCTCACCACACACCACAGACCCGCCGCGCCCCCGACACCGGACACCACCCGATCTACCGCGCTCACCAACACGCGTGGCAAACAAACACACCCGACGCCGCGCCGAACGCCGACGCAACCGCCAACGCCGCCTCACCCGCGACGGGAACAAGCGCCTCGTCGACGACGCAGCCGCACCACCACCGTTCTGACCGAGCAACACCCGCTACGAGGCGAGCGCGGCCAGCCCAGCGGCGATGAATTCGCCCGTCGCCGCGGCGGCGTGCTCGGCGCCTTCTGACGCCGCGCCTGCACGTGCGCGATGGCTGATGCCCTCCGCGATCACACCCAACTTGAGGTTGGCCAGCCCGAGGTAGAACGGCCAGTCGCCGAGGTCGTTGCCGGTCAACGTGGCGTACCGCTGGGCCATCTCGTCGGCCGACGGGTAGCGGTCACTGGTCCACGCGCCGTCGAAGCCCAGAACCCGATCGAAGACGGGTGCGCGGTAGACGCACATGAGGGCGACGTCGGTGATCGGATCGCCGAGCGTCGACATCTCCCAATCGACCACTGCGGCAACAGTTCCCGGGTCATCCGACGCGAGAATCGTGTTGTCGACACGGTAGTCGCCATGGACGACGGTCGCACGCGCCTGCTCCGGCACCCGTTCACCGAGCGCGTCGACGAGCCGATCGACGTCGGGTAGATCCGTGCCCCGGACGTGCGACCATTGCCTGGCCCACAGCTTCACCTGCCGACCCGCGAAACCCGTTGGCCTACCGAACTCCCCGAGCCCGACCGCCTCGAAGTCGACGGCGTGCAGCGCGGCAAGGGTCGAGATCAACCCCTCGGCATTGCGTGTCACCTCGTCGTCGGAGAGTGCCGAGAGGTCGTCGCCGGTTCGAATCACCGTCCCGTCGACGAATTCGACGACGGTGCACGGCGCGCCGAGCACCGAGCCGTCGGTATCGAAGGCGACCGGCGTGGCAACCGGGACGTCGGTGCGCGAAAGCGCCGACGTGACAGCCCATTCCCGACCCATGTCGTGCGCCGAGGGCGTGAGGCCACCTGTCGGAGGCCTGCGCGCAACCCAGCGGTGCACGCCGTCGGAGACCATGAACGTGAGATTCGACTTTCCGCCGCTGATCAACTCGACGTCGAGCGGTCCCGCGACGTCGACCGCGTTGTCAACCAGAAATCGTTGCAGCGCTTGCGGTTCGAGTACCAGCTCTGCGGTGCTCATGCGTTCTCTCCCTGCTGGGTCGATGCGCGATTCTTGCGTGCACGCCCGACGGCCCTGCGCGCAAGGGCCCAGCGGTGCACCTCGGACGGACCGTCGTAGATGCGGAAGGGACGCAGTTCACGCTGAAGGCGTGCGAGCGGCAGATCGTCGGAGACGCCGAGTCCACCGCACATCTGGATCGATCGGTCGACGATTCGCGAATATGCCTCTGCGGCAAAGGTCTTGGCGATCGAGGTTTCCGACGATGCGTGACGCCCCTGATCGAGTTCGTAGCACGCCTTGACCAACAGGGCACGCGACGCCGCGAGGTCGATCTCGTTGTCGGCCACCATCTGTTGGATCATGCCGAGATCGCCGAGTGTTCCGCCGAATCCGTTGCGGTGTGCGACGTAGTCGACGGCCACCTCGTGACAGCGCACAGCGACGCCGAGCCAGCGCATGACGTGCGTCATGCGCGCCGGACCCAGCCGCACCTGGGCGTAGCGATACCCCTGGTCGACCTCACCGAGCACGTCGGCATCGGGAACGAAGACATCGGTGAAGCGCACTTCGCAGTGGCCGCCGATCATCGCGCGATCGGTGGTGTGGATGTGGCGCATGACCTCGATACCTGGCGTGTCACCGGGCGCGAGGAACATCGTCGCGCCGCCACGGTCACCTGGCGCTCCGGCGGTACGCGCCATGATGATGTAGAAGCCCGCGCCCTCGGCTCCGGTGATGAATCGCTTCTCGCCGTTGATCTTCCACCCACCGTCGACCCTGGTCGCCTCCGTGCGGAGTTGGTTGGGATCCGAGCCCGCCCCCGGCGCGGGCTCGGTCATCGCGAACGCCGAACGCACGTCTCCATTGGCAAGTGGCGCAAGATATTTGAGCTTCTGCTCGTCGTCGGCAATGTGGGCGAGCATGTGTACATTGCCCTCGTCGGGCGCTCCGATGTGCAGCGCTGCCGGCCCGAATGTCGAGTATCCGCCCGCCTCGAAGACCGGAACACGATCCGACATCGAGAGTCCGTGACCGCCCAGCTCGACGGGAGCGTGCGGCGCGAAGATGCCCAACTCCTTGGCCTGGCGATTGAGATCACGTCGCAGATCGTCGCCGCCCGCCGCGGTGATGTCGCCATCATTCGCATTCTCGATCGGCAGGACGACCTCGTGGATGAATGCGGTCGTCCGTTTCACCAGATCGTCAACCTCGGGCGAATAGCCCAGTTCCACTGCCATCAGGTCTCCATCCTCGGGGTGCAACGCAGGTTCGACGCTCGAACTCCACGCCGGATCACTCCGACCGATCGCTCGTTCGGTGCCCAAGACTGCCAGAGACCGTCTACTCGGGTCAACCCATCCAGCCGCGAAGCGCTTCAGCGCTCAACGTATCCGACGGTCGCCCTCGACAAGTCCAGATTACGTGCGATCAGCTCGTCCGGACCCAGTTCCCCTTCGAGCTTGAACCAGGTCGAGACGCCGACGCACATCGTGGTGACCGCACGCGCAGCATCTTTGGGATAGCTCGTACGGAAGTCGCCCGCTTCGACCCCGGCGAACACGATCTCGTCGACCATCCGCTGCTGACGGTCGCGCAGGCCGATGTAGGTCTGCTTGTACGAACTGTCAAGACTGCGAATCTCGGTCGAACCGACGAACGCCTGCTCGCGCCGGTACATATGAAAACGCAGCAACGACTCGACCACCGCGTCGAATTGGTCGACCGGTTCGGCCCCGGCCTCGGCAACAGCTTGCTCCGACCGCGCGAGCAGATCCATCATCGTCCTGTCGAGCAGACCCTGGAGCAGCGACTGCTTCGACGGATAGTGGTGGTAGAGCCCCGGAACGGACAGGTTGGCCCGCGCGGCGATCTCACGCACGGACGTGCCGTGGTAGCCGTGCTCGGCGAAAGCCCCGAGTGCAGCTGCGAGCGGAACGGGCAACTCGGGCTCGCCGAAATCGCGCCAACGCCCGGTCTGCTCCTCCACTTCCGCATCCTCGACGCCGCTACTCATGGCATCCAACATATCCCTATCCCCTCCGCGTCACCGCAGGCACCAGCGACATCATCAATGCGACGCTGAGGTCGACGACCTCGTCTCGACCCAGCGGCACCTCGTCGTCGAGCCACGCCGACAGTAGGCGCGCGAGTCCCCCGACCTGGAATTGAGCAGCCCCTACGGCCTGCGGATTGGGAGCGGTGTGCAGTGCAGCGGACGCGGTGCTGAGCGTGATGGCCGCGAAGACGGCCGTCGAATCACGTCGCTTCTCGGCAAGGACCGGACTGGTCAGTATCGGCGAGAACAACAGTCGCCCTTTGCGACGGTCGGAGTCGATGATCGAGACAATCGTCGCGACAGCGGCACGCACCTTGTCGCCGACGTCGTCGCCGGTGGCGAAGGCCGCGAGCGCGTCGTGTGAGATCTCGTCGATCACGCGGTCGTAGGTGGCTGCGACCAGCGCGTCTACCGTGTCGAAACTCTCGTAGAAGTAGCGCGGATTGAGCGACGCCGCACCGCACACCCCACGAACCGTCACCGAATGCGGCGGCTGCCCACCGAGCAACTCGAGCGCGGCATCCATGAGGGCGGTGCGTCGGCGCGCGACGCGCTCGTCCCCCTTCACCCCGCTGTAGGTGCGCAGTTCTTCGCTCACGCAGACCATCTTGACATCTGCCGCACCACCGGCGTTGAATCAGGCAACAGTCGTTACCAGATAGGAGCCGCCGCGATGACGGTGCCCGACACGCAGTCAGACCACCCAGCAACCGCGCGCGACGAGATCGACAGTTCCGATCTCACGATGCTCGGTGCCGCAGCACTCGCGGGCCCGGCGAACGTGATCATGCAGCTCGCGATGCCCGCCGTCGGCTACGGCGTCTACGAGAGCCGCGTCGACTCGGGAAACCTGTTCAAGCATCCGGTCAAACGAACCAGGACGACGCTGAGCTACCTCGCTGTCGCCGCAATGGGTTCACCTGCGGACCGTAAGGCGTACCGAAGGGCCGTCGGCCGGGCGCACGCCAAGGTCCACTCCACCGCCGACAGTCCGGTCGCCTACAACGCGTTCGACCCGGCCCTGCAACTCTGGGTCGCAGCGTGTTTGTACAAGGGTTGGGAAGACGTCCAACACATCTACGGCGATCCGTCGATCATCTCGGAGGAGACCTACCGTGCGGGCGCGGTCATGGGTACCACCCTGCAGGTTCCGCCACAGATGTGGCCCGCCACGCGCGCAGACTTCGAAACCTATTGGCAGAACACAATTTCCACGCTCGAGATCGATCCTCCGATCCGAGATCACCTCTTGTCGATCGCGCGCATGGAGTTCGCAGGCCCGGTCGTGTCACGACTCGGCGGCTGGTGGTCGTACATCATGACGATCGGGTTCCTGCCCGAAGACTTCCGCGACAAGATGGACGTCGAGTTCACCCCGCGGCAGCAGACCGTCTTCGACGTCCACAACGCAATTGTTCGACGCGTCGTGCGTCACCTGCCGAAACCGTTGCAGCAGTTCCCATTCAACGTTCTTCTGGCCGACGTACGGCGCCGTATCCGCACCGGCCGACCACTGGTCTGATACGGGCTGCGAGGCTCACTCGACGGTGGCCAACGCCTCGGGCGTGAGTTCGTCGACGCTCGTGTGTCCTGCGAGACCGAGTGTCAGGTCGAGTTCGGCGATGATGTTCGCGACGGCGTCGCGAGCACCGTCGGCACCGGCGAGGGCAAGCCCGTACATATGCGGACGCCCGATGCACACCGCGTCGGCTCCGAGCGCCAGCACCTTGAAAACGTCTGCGCCGGAATAGATCCCCGAGTCGGCGAGCACTTTGATCCGACCGTCGACGACAGGCGCTATCGCGGCGAGTGCGTCGACAGAACTGATAGAACCGTCGATCTGGCGACCCCCGTGGTTGGAGACGATGATGCCGTCGACGCCCGTGTCGACGGCACGCCGCGCGTCGTCGGGATGCAGTACGCCCTTGAGGACGATCGGCAGTGACGTCCGCTCCCGCAAGCCCTCGATCTGCGTCCAACTCAGCGAGGGTCGCGAGTAGATGTCGAGGAAGGTCTGCACGCCGACGCGCGGCTCAGGTCGAATGATGTTGCGTAGCAGCGATCCCGGCGTATTCCGCGCGATATTGACGAGCGTGCGCAGCGCACCGAGTGAGATCTCGGGACGCTCCGAGCTCCCCTGCGCCGCACGCTCGGAGACGATCTCGTTGAAACGGGAATCCGAGGTGTACTGCGCAATACCCTCCCCGCGCGCGAACGGCAGCGACCCGATGTTGAGGTCATTCGGTCGCCAGCCGAGCATCGTCGTATCGAGGGTTACCGCGACAGCCGACGCTCCGACGCTTTCGGCGCGCTGCAGCAGGCTGTCGACGAGGTCGTCGTCGGTCGACCAGTAGAGCTGAAACCATCGCGGCGCGCCGGGACGTACGCGGTCCATCTCCGCGGCGACCTCCTCCATCGCGACCCCGCCCTGATTGGAGAAGATGTAGGGCACACCCAATTCGGCAGCGGCGTGGCCGATCAATCTGTCGGCCCCGCGTGCGACGAGATCACCCGCTCCGACCGGTGCGAACAGGATCGGTGCGGGCAGTCCATCACCGAACAGTTCGGTCTCCAGCGTCCGCTCGGAGACGTCGCGCAGCACTCGCGGCACGATGGCGCGTCGATCGAGTGCCCTGCGGTTCGCCGCCATCGTCCGACCCGCGCCTGCGCCGCCGGCGATGTAGGCCCAGGCCCGATCCGACATCTTCGCCCGCGCGCGGCGTTCGAGTTCGTCGAAGTCGGTCGGTACGACAGGCGTGCGCCCGTGGATTCCCGCTGTGTAGATGTCGTTCTGACGGGCACGACCGGAAAGTGATGACGGCATACTCCACAGCGTATGACCCGCCTCACAGCGGTTCACGAGGGGCCATGACCGTAATCACACACGACACCACTGCTCGACTCTCGTTACTCTGGCGTGCGTCCAGTCGGGGAGATCAAAGGGTTCACATGGCTATCTGGTTGTACAGGCTCGGACGTTCCGCGTTTCGCCACAAGTGGATCGTGATCGCCGCGTGGATCGTCGTACTGGTCGTTCTCGGTGCGCTCGTCGGCGTACTCAAACCGACATTCGCCACCAATTTCGAGCTCCCCGGCACCGACTCCGATCGCGCGATGTCGGTCATGAAGGAAGACTTCCCGGCCACCAACGACCAGTTGCTGAAGTCGTCGACGTCGATCCTCGTCGCTGCCGACGACGGGCTCGAGAACCACATGGGGCAGATCGACGCGCTCGTCGCCAAGGCTCGGACGCTACCCAAGGTCATCGAGCCACAGACTGTCGTCAATCCGGTGACCGCGGCCAAGGCTGATCCTGCGATCGCACCCAAGGTCCTCGGCGACAACGGCAAGGTCGGGCTGATCCAGATCAAGCAGGACATCCGGGCCAACGAACTGACCAACGACGACATGACGCAGTTCGAGGATCTGCTGTCCGAGTTCCGCGGCAACGGGTTACAGGTCGAGGGCACCGGCTCGCTGATGCAGGTCTTCCAGCAGGGCGGGGTGTCGGAGCTGTTGGGCTTCGTGATCGCGTTCATCGTCATGATCATCGCGTTCGCGTCCATCGTTGCCGCGTTCATCCCGATCATCACCGGCATCTTCGGCGTCGGCATCACCATGTTGCTCGTCACGTTGAGCGCCAAGATCTTCGACGTCCAGCAGAGCGCCACCACGATCATCACGATGCTCGGGATCGCGGTCTCCATCGACTACGCCCTGTTCATCGT
>NZ_DLSO01000089.1:0-10438 GCF_002500165.1 Gordonia sp. UBA7860
GACATCGACGAGGTGATCCTGGTCGGTGGTTCGACACGCATTCCGGCGGTACAGGCACTCGTTCGCCGGCTCACCGGCGGTAAGGACCCCCACATGGGCGTCAACCCGGACGAGGTCGTGGCGCTCGGTGCCGCAGTCCAGGCGGGCGTGCTCAAAGGTGAGGTCTCCGACGTACTGTTGCTCGACGTCACCCCGCTGTCCCTCGGCGTCGAGACGCAGGGCGGGGTGATGACCAAGATCATCGAGCGCAATACGACGATCCCGGCCCGGCGCAGCGAAGTGTTCTCCACGGCGGAAGACAATCAGTCCGCCGTGGACGTGGTGGTGCTGCAGGGCGAACGCGAGCGGGCCGCCGACAACCGGGTGCTCGGACGGTTCCGGCTGGAAGACATCCGCCCCGCGCCACGTGGCGAGGCCCAGGTCGAAGTCACTTTCGATATCGACGCTAACGGCATCCTCAACGTCACCGCCCGCGACAAGGACACCGGCAAGGAGCAGAGCATCACGATCAGTGAGCAGGGCAACCTGGACCAGAGTGAGGTCGAGCGCATGCTTGCGGAGGCCGAACGGAACCGGGGTGAGGACGAGGAGCTGCGCAAGGCGGTCGACGCACGCAACGCGCTCGATTCGGTTGCCTACCAGGTGGAACGGCGACTCGCCGAACTCGGTGACAGTGCGCCCCCGCACGACAAGGCGCGTGCCGAGATGCTGATCGCCGACGCCAGGAAGGCTGTGAAAGACGGTGCTTCACCCGCGGAGATAGAGCCCCTGACCTCGGAGCTGCAGCAGCTGCTCTACGGGCTCGCGCCGGTCCAAGCCGGCGGCGGCGACGGACACCAGGCCGGCGGCGCAGAGGCTGCGTCGTCGGATGATGACGACGTGATCGACGCCGAGTTCGATCGAAGCTGAGGCACACGATGGAGAGGTCTGCTGATCATTCGACGACCGAGCCGGCTACCGACGGTACCGACGGGGATCAGACCGAGACGGCGCCTGATCGCACCGACACGGGGGCCGAGTTGGCTCAACTCGAGGACCGCTGGCGCAGGGCCCTCGCAGATCTGGACAACCTGCGCAAGCGGTATGCCAAAGATCTCGACCGTGAACGCGCCGCGGAGATAGCGAGGGTATCGGCGGCGTGGCTGCCGGTGCTGGACAACCTGGAGCTTGCGCTGGCACATGCGGGTAGTGACCCGCAGACTGTCGTCGACGGTGTGAAGGCAATCCGGGACCAGGCGGTGCAGATACTGTCACGGCTCGGCTTCGAGCGCCACGACGAGGTCGGTGTGCCGTTCTCCCCGGAGCTCCACGAAGTGGTCAGTGTGGTGACCCACCCCGACCTTCCCTCCGGAACCGTGATCGAGGTCTTGCGGCCAGGTTACGGAGAAAACGGACAGCAGTTGCGTCCCGCCACCGTGGTCGTCAGCCGACCTGAGGAGTGAGCGCCATGGCGCGTGACTACTACGAAGCGCTCGGGGTCCCGCGCAGCGCCGACACCGACGAAATCCAGCAGGCCTACCGCAAGTTGGCCCGCAAGTATCACCCCGACGTGAACAAGGACCCCACTGCGGAGGACAAGTTCAAGGAGGCCAACGAGGCCTACCAGGTGTTGTCCGACCCGGACACCCGGAAACGCTACGACCGGTTCGGCCCCGACTTCCGGCGTGTGCCCGAGGACTACGACGAACGGGTCCGGGCAAGCGCCGGTGGGTACGGCGGCGGGTTCGGCGGCGGCGGGTACGGCGGTGGGGGCGGGGGCAGAAGGGTGCACTTCGGTCGCGGTGTCGGTGGCGAGGGCGGCGTCGACTTCGAGGACCTCTTCGGGCAGATGTTCGGCGGCGGTGGCGGGTACGGGCCGATTCCCGGCGCCGATCAGGAAGCGGAACTGGAACTGACCTTGGAAGAGGCGTATCGGGGCGGCAAACGCACTCTCAGACTGGACGGACGGCAGTACGACGTCGACATTCCGGCCGGTGTCCTGGACGGCCAGCGAATCCGGCTGGCCGGGCAAGGCGGCCGGGGCAACGGCGACGCGCCGCCCGGGGATCTGTACCTCGTGGTGCGGATCAAGCCGCATCCCCGGTTCCGCGTCCAGGGCCGGGACATCTACGTCGACCTGCCCGTATCGCCATGGGAGGCGGTCCTCGGGTCGACCGTCGTCGTTCCCACCCCGGGTGGCGAGGCGAAAGTCAAAGTGGTGCCGGGCTCGTCGACGGGACGGAAGCTTCGCCTGCGCGGAGAAGGAATGCCCAATCCGCGGGGCGCCAACGGCAACCTCTACGCCGAAATCAAGGTGATGGTGCCGCCGAAACCGACAGCACGTGAACGCGAGCTGTTCGAACAGTTGGCCGCCGAATCGAACTTCGATCCGAGGAAACAGCCATGAGCACCCCGACCCCGGGCACCCAGTACATATTGGTTCGCCGTACCGGAATGTCGCTGGATGTCTTCGCCGAACGTACCGGGCTGCACCCCGACCTGGCACGAAAGCTTGTGGCTCTCGGCCTGCTCGACGCACGCCGCGGCCCCGGCGGCGAAATATTGTTCGAACCGTCAGCAGTGGCCCACGCTGCCCGCATCCAACGGTTACGGACGGGCCTGGGTCTGAACTACTCGGCAATCGGGCTCGTGCTCGATCTGCTGGATCGAATCGAGAAACTCGAAGCAGCGTCCCACGGAAGGAAGACACCCCCATGGACACCGGCAGTCTGACTGAAAAGTCACGAGAAGCCCTGCAGGAAGCCCAGAACCTGGCGACCAGAATGGGTCACACCGAGGTCGACGGAGAGCACCTGCTGCTCGCGTTGGTCGATCAGCAGGAAGGGTTGGTACCGCGACTGCTCGAGCAGGCCGGTGCGAACGTCGATGCCCTGCGATCCGATCTGGAACGTGAACTGTCGCGTAGGCCGAAGGTCAGCGGCCCCGGTGCGACGCCCGGTCAGGTGATGATCACCCAGCGCCTGGCCAAGCTGCTCGACGCCGCGGAACGGGAGGCGAAGCGACTCAAGGATTCCTACGTGTCGGTGGAGCATCTCGTGATGGCTCTCTCCGAGGAGGGGTCGACCAGTGCGGCCGGACGGGTTCTCACCAGTCATGGGGTCACACGAGAGGCCTTCCTCGCCGCCTTGACCACAGTGCGCGGCAATCAGCGCGTCACCTCGGCCACCCCGGAGGGTGCGTACGAGGCGCTCGAGAAGTACGGACGCGACCTCGTCTCCGAGGGGCGGGCAGGCAAACTCGATCCGGTCATCGGCCGCGATGCCGAGATCCGCAGGGTAACGCAGATCCTGAGCCGGAAGACGAAGAACAATCCGGTGCTGATCGGCGACCCCGGCGTCGGCAAGACCGCGATCGTCGAGGGCCTCGCCCAGCGGATCGTCCGCGGCGACGTGCCCGAGGGCCTACGCGACAAGACGATCTTCTCGCTCGACATGGGTTCCCTGGTGGCCGGCGCGAAGTACCGCGGCGAGTTCGAGGAGCGACTGCAGGCGGTGCTGTCCGAGGTGAAGGCGGCCGAGGGGCGCATCCTGTTGTTCGTCGACGAGTTACACACAGTGGTCGGCGCGGGATCGGTCGGCGGCGAGGGGTCTCTCGACGCCGGCAACATGCTCAAGCCGATGCTCGCCCGCGGCGAACTGCACATGATCGGTGCCACCACCCTCGACGAGTATCGCAAGCACATCGAATCCGATGCGGCACTGGAGCGACGCTTCCAGACCGTTCTCGTCGACGAGCCCGGCATCGAGGATGCGATCTCGATTCTGCGCGGACTTCGAGAACGCCTCGAGGTGTTTCACGGCGTGAAGATTCAGGACGGCGCACTGGTGGCCGCCGTGACCCTCTCGCACCGGTACATCACCGACCGTTTCCTTCCGGACAAGGCGATCGATCTGGTAGACGAGGCGTGTGCGCGGCTACGCACCGAAATCGATTCGATGCCCGCCGAACTCGACGAGCTCACCCGGAAGGTGACCCGGCTGGAGATCGAGGAGGCCGCGCTGTCCAAGGAAACGGACGCGGCCAGCAAGGCGCGTCTCGAAGAGTTGCGTAAGGAGCTGGCCGATCTGCGGGCCGAGGCCGACGCCCGGCACGCGCAGTGGGAGGCGGAGCGCCAAGCGATCCGTCGGGTGCAGGAGCTACGGGGGGAGCTGGAACGATTGCGCCACGAGGCCGAGGAGGCCGAACGCAATTACGACCTCAATCGGGCCGCCGAGCTGCGCTACGGCGAGATCACCGAACTCGAACGCAGGCTCGAGGCGGCGGAGGAGCAATTGGCCACCAGGCAAGGCCGCAATCCGTTGCTGCGTGAGGTGGTCACCGAAGACGAGATCGCAGAAATCGTGGCCGCATGGACGGGCATCCCGGTCGCCCGGCTACAGGAAGGAGAGCGGGAAAAGCTGTTGAAACTCGACGAAATCCTGCACGAGAGAGTCATCGGTCAGGACGAGGCTGTGCAACTGGTCGCAGACGCGGTCATCCGGGCGAGGTCCGGTATCCGTGATCCGCGCCGGCCGATCGGTTCGTTCATCTTCCTGGGCCCGACAGGTGTGGGGAAGACCGAGCTCGCAAAGACGCTGGCCAGTGCCCTCTTCGACAGCGAAGACAACATGGTGCGCCTGGACATGAGCGAGTACCAGGAGCGGCACACGGTGAGTAGGCTCATCGGTGCACCCCCCGGGTACATCGGGTACGACGAGGGTGGCCAGCTCACCGAGGCGGTGCGCCGCAAGCCGTACTCCGTGGTGCTCTTCGACGAGATCGAGAAGGCCCACGCCGACGTCTTCAATACCCTGCTGCAGGTGCTCGATGACGGCCGGATCACCGATTCTCAAGGCAGGCAAGTCGATTTCCGGAACACGGTGATCATCATGACCTCCAACATCGGATCCCAGCATCTCCTCGAGGGAGTCACAGCCGACGGCGAGATCAAGCCGGACGCCCGGGAGCGGGTGCTGGCGGAACTGCGCGGGCACTTCCGTCCCGAGTTCCTCAACCGGGTCGACGACATCGTGTTGTTCACCCCGCTCACGCTGCCCCAGATCGAGCACATCGTCGAGCTGCAGCTCGCCGATCTTCGGAACAGGTTGTCGGAGCGCCAGATACACCTGGATATCACGCCGGAAGCACGCCGGCTCATCGCCGAACACGGTTTCGACCCGGTCTACGGTGCGCGGCCGCTGCGGCGGTATATCGCCCATGAGGTCGAAACCAGGATAGGTCGTGCGCTGTTGCGCGGCGAAATCGAACCGGGCGGCACCATCAGTGTCACGGTGGACGGCGGCGAGCTCGCCGTCGCATATACGGAACCCGCCATCGCGGCCTGAGAAGAGGTGTCGTCATGGGATCCGACAAGGTGAAGTGCCCACACTGCGGCAAGGTCAACAAGGTGCCGGCGGCCGGGGACGGGAGACCCCGCTGCGGGAACTGCCACGAGCCGCTGCCCTGGATCGCCTCGGCAGGGGACGGCGACTTCGCGGAGGTCGCCGAGAAATCCTCGGTGCCTGTACTCGTTGACCTCTGGGCGACGTGGTGCGCTCCGTGCCGCATGGTCAGCCCCGCGCTCGAGCAGCTCGCCACAGAACGCGCAGGTCAGATCAAGCTGGTCAAGGTCGACGTGGACGCTGCGCCCCAGACGGCCGAACGGTTCACCGTCCGCGCCGTACCGACTCTGCTGGTGATGGACCGAGGTGAGGTACTCGCTCGTCAGGCGGGCGCAGCTCCGGTACCCCAGCTGCGCACGTGGCTCGATCAGGCGCTCTCGGAAAATGCAGGCAAGAAGGCGAAGCCATGACCTCGGTCCATGCCGACCCGCACGTGACCGCGATCCGGGCCGTGGTGCCCCGCACTCCACAGGGTTGCGAGGAATGTCTTCGCCTCGGCACCCCGTGGGTACATCTGAGGCTGTGCCTGACGTGCGGACACGTCGGTTGCTGCGACTCCTCGCCGGGCAAGCACGCGAGCGCACACGCTCACACCATCGGCCATCCGATCGTCCAGTCGATGGAACCCGGTGAAGATTGGCGCTGGTGTTATGTCGACCAGAACTTCGTCTGAGGACGCCCCACGCCTCGGCGACGGTCAGCTCGTCGACGACGAGACCCCGGATACAGTCGGAGCATTCCCGCGGCTGACGGACGACCAGATCACGACGCTCGAGGTCGGTGGCACGCGTCGATCGGTTCACGCCGGCGAGGTGCTGATCCGAGCGGGCGCGCCCAGCAACGACTTCTTCGTCATCCTCACCGGCAAGGTCGCGGTCATCGACGAGGGCGCCGAGGACGGCCAACGCCGGATACTGCGCGTGCACGGTCCGGGCCGATTCCTGGGCGAGCTCGGACTGCTGGAAGGCCAGGTGGCGTTCTTCACCGCCGAAGCGATCGAGAACGGCGAGGTCCTCGTCGTCCCGGCCGAGCGGGTGCGCGAGCTCGTCGCCCACGACCTCGTGCTCAGCGATCTGATCCTGCGCGCCTACCTGATCCGCCGGCACCTGCTGATCGGGCTCGGCGCGGGGTTCCGGATCATCGGCTCCTGCTATTCCCCGGACACGTTGCGGCTTCGCGAATTCGCCATACGAAACCGGCTGCCCCACAGGTGGATCGATCTGGAGCAAGACGAACGGGCGGAGCAGCTGCTGCAAAGCCTGGGTGTCGCCCCCGAGGACACTCCCGTCGTGATCTGGCACGGCGAGAAAGTGCTGCGCAATCCGACGAACCCCGAACTCGCCCGCATCGTCGGGCTCCCGGTCCCGGACTCGGTCCCGGACGCAGCCCAGGACGTGTGCGACCTCGTCGTCGTAGGTGCCGGACCGGCGGGTCTGGCCGCGTCCGTGTACGGCTCATCCGACGGGTTGAACACGGTGACACTGGAGTCGATCGCTGCAGGTGGGCAGGCTAGCACCTCCTCCCGGATCGAGAACTACCTGGGCTTCCCGGCGGGGATCTCCGGCGCCGAATTGGCCGAGCGCGCCCTAATCCAGGCCGGGAAATTCGGTACCCGCCTTCTCGTGTCGGCGGAGGTGACCGGTTTGGGATCCGAGGGCGGGCACCATGTGCTCCGGCTGGCGGACGGCGGCGAGATCCGCGCCCGGGCGGTCGTGCTCGCCACCGGGGCGCGATATCGCAAGTTGGAGGTTCCGGGAATCGAGGCACTGGAGGGGAGAAGCGTGTATTACGCCGCAACCCATCAGGAAGCGCGGCTGTGCGGCACCGACCCTGTAGCCATCGTCGGCGGCGGAAACTCCGCCGGCCAGGCCACCGTCTTCCTCGCAGACCATGTCTCCCACGTTCACCTCCTCATCCGCGGCCACGACCTCGGAAAGAGCATGTCCCGATACCTGGTCGACCAGATCGAACGGCATCCGCGGGTGACCGTGCACCGGAACACCGAGATTCGTCAGGTCCACGGCGACAAGCACCTCGAAGAGATTGTGGTCGAGGACAATCGCACGGGCGACCAGGACACGATCCGGGTGCACGCCCTGTTCGTCTTCATCGGGGCGACGCCGCACACCGGGTGGCTGGCCGACACGATCGCACTCGACGACCACGGCTTCGTCCTCACCGGCATGGACGCGGTCCACGCCCGAGGAGACGGCAACCGGCCGATCAGCGCCGGGCTGTCCAGGACGCTCGAAACCAGCCGGTCCGGCCTGTTCGCGGCGGGCGACGTCCGCAGCGGCTCGGTGAAACGGGTCGCATCCGCAGTCGGTGAAGGAGCGATGGCGGTACGCCAAATCCATGAATACTTCGAAAGGAGCTGACGACATGCCAGTGATGGGCACCGTCAAATTCCAGCGGTTCTTCCGGGCAGCGGCCGGACTACAGGTCGACCGGAACGACCTCAAGCGCTATACGGATTTCATCGACGACAAGATCTACGACCTGATCCTGATCGGCAAGGCCTCGGCAAAGGCAAACCTGCGGGACGTGATCGAACCGTGGGACCTGCCGATCACCAAGGGGCTGCAGGAGAGCATCGACCGATTCGAGAAGCTGGACGAGGAGATCGAACTACAACCTCTGCTCGACCAACTGGCGGCCCAACCGCCCTTGGACGTAGCCCTCTCCGAGAGAACCGAGCAGAGATTGCCGCTGATTGCCGGCGGCTTGAGCGTGGCGCTGGCGCGCACTTTCGTCACTGTCCAGCCGGACCGCAAAAACCCCGGGAGCGCCGAGTGGAACGTCACCCTCGACATCTTCCATCAACTCCTCTGAACCCAGCCAGCGACCGGGCACTGATGGCGGACAAACGTGCCATCCTTGGCTTCGCCGAAAGGCACTGTCGTCATGCATTCAGCCTAGCCGCTAGACTGGCCAGAAACTAGCCATATGTTTAGCCGATAACGCCGATTATGTCAAGTAATGCTTGACACGTAAACTCGGAAACGAGCTGTCCGATGCGGCATTGGCAAAGCGACTCGGCATCACACGACAAGCGCTGCACATGTGGCGAGGTCAAGGTTTACGGTCTGGCGGACGCGCTTAGTGGGCGATCTGCCCGGCACTTCCACGTCCAGCGGAAGCGCTGTCCGCGCGGCAGCGTTCATTACACACGCGCTCAACGGCTTTGGTGCCGCACCACGCATGTGCAGAGAGGAAAGTTGAGCCCACAGACATGGACGAAAGGAAGTGGGCAATGCTGCGAAATGCTCGAGCACGCCAAGCCATTGGTGGTGAAGGACCGGGCGGCCGGCACTGCCGCTGCTGCCGAAGCCGAAGCACCAACAAGTCCTACCGGGTGCGGGAAAACCGTCAGTGGCGGCGCGACTACGGGAGCGGCACGTAACACCAGATCCACAGTCGCTGACCCCGATCCGCGCTCACCCTTTGCTGGAGGCGAGCGCGGACCAGCCCTGTCGAAGCCGTCAGCGACATCTCAGGTGCATGAGACGCCGGGGGTTACGGGACGTGAGCTGAATTGGCCTGCCGTGCAACCGTTCAGCAGGGGTGCCGGGAGACGTCATGGCTGTCCGGTGTAGCCGCAGCACGAACGAGGTAGCAAGTGCTCCGCACGCTAGACCTGGCGGCGCGCGGCGACCACGCGCGACGGTGTGCGGACGAGACCGAGCTTGTGCTCAGCGCCTATGGGCGGAAGCCCGATCGGTACGCCATCGCACGCGGGGAAGGGGTGCTTTGGGGCGTGACTGCCGAAGAAGGGTGCACATCCAGCGATGGGCAGTGAGCTCGAAGCACCTGCCTGCGCACGGCAGGCGATCCAGAGAGACGGTGCGCGACTGGCAGACCACGCACCGGCGCGGTCACTGTTCTTCGCTGATCTCTGCCTCGTAGTGGTAGGGCCGTGACACCGCATCCCAGTCGATGCCGAGCATGTCGCAGAGGTGACGCATGTCGTTGAGCAGGTCCGACATCGACGTCCATACCGATTCGTTGCTGTAGGTGCCCGAGTTCTGGCTGTATTCCGTTACAGCAGCGAAGGCGTGCGAGGCGCGGATTTCGTTGGCGATCAATGGATCGTCGGTGTCAGTGAGGTGTGCTGGGACGGTACGGAACAGTGCGGAGACAGCTTCGGCGCTGACGCCGCCGGGTTCTGCGTCGGCAGGGTCTAGGCGTGGTTGAACTCGGTACGGGTCGCTCATGGCTTGGTCCTTCGTGGTGGGGTGACGCCAATGATGCTGTGGCGTAGACGGGAGAGCGGCACCGTCACTTGTTCCGCGCAGCCATCACCGCACGTGGCGCACCCGCTGCTCTATGTGATCGAAGGCGCTGCAAGGCAGATCCTTCACGCAAAGGTTTGCCCGCTGACCCAAATCCGGGCGCGAACGACGTGAAAGTCATCGCTCTGGAGGCGATGCGCGACGCACATGGGTTTCTGTGTCCTTGCCACAACTTCACTGCTCGATCACTGCTGGACGCCTCGGGATTCAACGTCCCAGTTGTGAAGAGACCCAACAATCGTGGTTTTGCCACAGCGTGGCATCTATAGGATTACGATCCCGGCATGAAGACAGAAGGCGAATCGGCGCAGGTCAGACTTGTGGGCGCTGGAAGTCTGGCCCGACTTGTAGCTGTGTTTGTCGTGATTGCGATGGCGGCATTGACTTTAGTGGCGGGGGCGGCGTTGCGTGCTGCGCCAGCGCGCGCCGAGCCCGCACCGCCGTATGACGCGTTTTATGACTTGCCTGCCGGATGGGCGTCCACGCAGCCCGGAGCGATCCTGAAAAGCCGCCCGGTAGCGGTCAAAACGTTGCAGATACTGCCGTTGAACGTACAGGCATGGCAGCTGTTGTACCGCAGCACCGGCGCTGATGGGCAACCATATGCGGCAGTGACTACGGTGATGATTCCGCAGGGGCCAGCTAAGCCTCGATCCACCGATTTGTACCTGTCCGGGGGATGAGGGATAGACGAAATGCCCTGTCTGAGTGACAGAATGGGACTTGCTCAGGGTTCCATCGGTACACGCAGAAGGGCATCTCGTA
>NZ_DLSO01000192.1:0-579 GCF_002500165.1 Gordonia sp. UBA7860
CGGCGTCGCCTGGTCGCTCGGGCTTGGGGGTGTGGGCGTTGGGTTCGGGGTCGCGGGGTTCCAGGGCGTCGGGTTCAGCGGCGTCTGGTTCCGGGGCGTCGGGGGCGTCAAGGTGATCAGACTGCGACTCGTCGGCCTGTGTGTCGTGACCGTGTGCCTCCGGGATGCTGCTGCCCGCGACCAGGTCGGCGAAGACGTGGGCGATGTAGGTCGTCAGACCGGTCCCGAGCACCAGCCAGACCGCTTCGCCGTTCTCGACCGCGTGAGCCGACGCCGTCACCAGCGCCGCGAGCACCATGATGTTCCCGTAGACGTACGCCGACAGTCTCGACGCCGCACGTCGAGGCGGAAGCGGATCTCCTCGACGCCTGGTAAGGATTCCGCGCCACTCGGCGCGCGGGGTGCGTCGGGTCGGCCGGGCCTGCGAGGTCATGGCCCGATGCTGTCACGCCGCAGCAACCACGGACGCAAGTAGACGGATGCGGGGCAAAATTCGCGTCAGCGACCTTTCCCCTACTTTCCGCACGGCCAGACACCGCCGCGCCCTCGCGCTGATCAAGCCCCACCCCGCCGATCGAG
>NZ_DLSO01000192.1:894-11993 GCF_002500165.1 Gordonia sp. UBA7860
CTCGCGCCCGCTCGACCAGCGTGGCTGCTGTTTCGCAGTCGGGCCCGGCCCGCCGATCGAGCCTGTCGAGATCACCCGCCGCGCGCAGTGGTCTCGACTCGGGTGCTCGCTGCGCTCGCGCCCGCTCGACCAGCGGGGGCTGCTGTTTCGCAGTCGGGCCCGCCCCGCCGATCGAGCCCCACCCCGCTGATCGAGCCTGTCGAGATCACCCGCCGCGCGCAGTGGTCTCGACCTGGGTGCTCGCTGCGCTCGCGCCCGCTCGACCAGCGGGGCGCCCGGCCGCTGGTCGGGGCCCGCGCGACACCTTGCCCGACGCCCGCCAGACCGCCAACTCCGCAGCGCGCGTACACAACTCGGTCGTCAGCGCGACGCCGAGACAATAATCTCCTCGGCGCCCCGCTGACGTCACGATTGTGTACGCACCCCGGCTCGAGCCAGACCTTGCGACCCGCATGCACGGCAGCATCACGGCCGGGCTAGATGTGTGTCGAACCGAAGGATCTGTGTGCTGCAGCACCCACATCTTTCGATACGACACACATTTGGCGTTATGGGTGGGCCCCGGGCGCCTACTTCGCTTGCGGCAGGCGGGCGGTGGCGCCCTTGCGGGCGGGGTTCGACGGCGGGGGCACCATCGGGCCGATGTCGCCGTCGGGAGCGGTGTCGAGGTCGACGACGACGGGGGCGTGATCGCTGGGTTTGGTGCCCTTGCGGGCGGCGCGGTCGACCCACGCGGCCTTCGCCCGGGCGGCCACGTCGGCGCCGGCGAGGATCAGGTCGATCCGCATGCCGAGGTCCTTGTGGAACATGCCCGCCCGATAGTCCCAGTAGCTGAACACCCGCTCGTCGGGCCAGCGGTCGCGCACGACGTCGTGCAGGCCGAGTCCCTCGATGTCCTCGAGCGCCGACCGTTCGGCCACCGTCACGTGCGTGTGGCCGGCGAAGGCAGCGGGGTCGTAGACGTCAGCGTTGGCGGGCGCGATGTTCATGTCGCCGCACAGCATCGTGTTCGACGGCGCGTCGACGCTCGTCCCGGCCGCGACGACCTCGCGCAACCGCTCCAGCCACGACAGCTTGTAGTGGTAGTGATCCGAGTCGGGTTCGCGGCCGTTGGGTACGTACAGCGAGTAGATGCGCACTCCCCCGCACACCGCCGACACCGCGCGGGCCTCCGGCGCCGACGCGGGGTCAGGGAAGCCGGGCGCACCGTCGAAGTTGGCGACGACGTCGTCGAGTCCGACCTTCGACAAGATCGCGACCCCGTTCCACTGCCCCTGGCCCACATGCGCGAATTGGTAACCGCGCTCGGCGAATTCGGGGCCGAGGACGGTGTCGAACACGTCGTTGGAAAGCTTGGTCTCCTGCAGGCAGACCACGTCGGGTGAGCGTTCGTCGAGCCACGGCAGCAATCGCGGGATACGTTGTTTGACTGAGTTCACGTTCCAGGTCGCCACGCGCATGCACACCACGCTAGTCAGGTCGTGGTGCCCAGACGCCGCCGACCTACGCCGACGCCCGCCGATACCGCAGCACCGATCGCGCGTCGTCGGGTTGACGCTCGCCGAGATCCTCACCACGGATGAAGCGACCCCAGATGGCGCGCAGTACCCGCCCGGCCTCCTCGACCTGCGGCCACGTCGCACCCTCGAGCAACTGCGCACCCGCCCACTGTTCCTCGACGCCGAAGAGCAGCGGCAGATCGACGCAGTGCGCGGCTCCGAGCGCGTTTCCCGGTGCGTGCCAATGCAACCGATAGTCGACGACGCTGCCGCCCGCCGCCGCGTGCTTGCGTGCAAAGTCGGCGGTCGGGGCGGTGTAGACCTTGCGCGTGATCAGCGAGGTGGCGATTCGTCGAATCGGTCTGCCCAACACCGGGAAGTGCGACGCCGTCTCGGCGATCGGGACGCCAGGGACGAAGAACTCGATCTCGTCGCGGGTGCAGCCGACGAGCAGGTCGATGTCTGGAGCCGACGCCGCCCACGCATCCTCGACGTCTGGCTCCGCAGGGAGCGGTTCCATCCCGTACTGCACGCCGAACGGCATCGCCCCCGTCAGCCCGTACCGCGGTCCGTCGACGATCAGTTTCTGCTGTGTCGAGAGAATGGCGCCGATCGGCGTCTCGGCGTCGAACTCGCTTGTGCGCGCAAATATGTCGCGGACCATGTCGCTGCGGTTCCAGCGGATGCCGAAGGGTGCGCTCTGCAGGATCGCCCGCCGGAAGCGCCGGGCGGCACGCGGCACGGTCATCAGGTGCGCCACTGCGTCGGCGCCTGCCGATTGCCCGGCGCAGGTGACCTGATCGGGGTCGCCGCCGAACGCCGCGATGTTCTCGTGCACCCATTCCAGCGCTGCGATGAGGTCGAGCAGCCCCAGATTGGCCGGACGCTCCTGCGAGCCGTCGCCGAGGAACCCGAGCACACCGAGCCGGTAGGTGACTGCCACGACGATCACGTTGTGCTCGGACACCAGCGCGGTCGGATCGTGGTGCGGCTCGTCTCCTGCGCCGAGCACATACGATCCGCCGTGCACCCACACCATCACCGGCAGCGGGGCGTCGAACTCCCGCGTCGGCCGCGTGATGGTCAACCGCTGGCAGTCCTCGTCGGCGACCATGCTAGTCGCCGGACCGCCGAGCATCATCGTCACCAGCGGACTCGACACCTGCGGGCACGCGGCCGCGGGGGCGTCACTGCGGTGCGGAACCGTCCGCGGCGCGACCGGCTCCGGCGCCGCAAACCGATCGGCACGGGCGTACGGGATGGCCCGCGCGCGAACGACCGGACCGTCAACGGTGCCGACGACCCGACCACAGGGCGGGTCGAAGGTTGCAATATCGGTGGACTCGACGTCATCAGTTGATTCGACGTCGTCTGTGAATTGGACGCCGTCAGGTGCCGGAGTTGCCATTCCCCCACCGTAGTGAACAGTTCGGCCGCGGACGGGTCAGTGTGCGCATCCGGCACCGAGCCGGGCACCCAACCTTTCCTTCGCGGCGATTCTGTGCG
The DNA here is from genome assembly GCF_002500165.1 of Gordonia sp. UBA7860. Lineage (NCBI taxonomy): Bacteria > Bacillati > Actinomycetota > Actinomycetes > Mycobacteriales > Gordoniaceae > Gordonia > Gordonia sp. UBA7860. Next base: position 3,900 of record NZ_DLSO01000192.1, read on the forward strand.
ATGTTGTGACCATCGACACATCGTTCGCCTCATCGGTGAGTGCGCCGCAACGCGCAGTGATCGCGCAGTCGTGGCGCCGCTCCGCGCTGTCCGGCGTACAACCCGACAGCCCGCTACCCGAACTCGTCGACGACGCCTCACGCTCGGATGTCCTCCTCGACGCCGCGCGCCCTGTCCTCGACGACGCCGCCGCACGGCTCGCAGACACCGGCACCTCACTGCTGCTCGTCGACCACGAGTGCCGGATGGTCTCCCGCGTCTGCCTCGGCACCACCGTCGACCGCGCACTCGACAGAGTCGGCGCGACACCCGGCGTCGACCTCGGCGAAGAGACCGTCGGCACCACGGCTCTTGGCACGCCCGCGGAGATACGTCGAGGGTTGGCCGTCAACGGGCGCGAGCACTACCTGGAGCAGTTCAAGTCGCTCAGCTGTTTCGGCGCGCCCATCATCCATCCGGCCACCCGTCGCCTCGCAGGCATCCTGTGCATGACGGAGATCGCCGATCGCATGAACCCCCTGTCGGTGCCCCTCGTGACCGGCATCGTCGGCGACATCGCCGACCGTCTCCTCGACCGCTCGCGCGCACAGCAGCGTCGGGTTCTCGACGCATTCCAGCGCGCGGCACCCCGTCGCGACGTCGCGGTCGCAGCCATCAGCGAAGACCTACAGCTCACCAATTCGCGTGCAGCAGAACTGCTCTCGCCGACAGACATCGCCGCATTGCGTGCAATCGCCGCCGACCCTGCCCTCCGGGAGACGACCCTGCAACTGGTCCTTGCGTCCGGAGTCGGCGTCGAGGTGCTCGCCACGCCTGTCGTGGGCGCCCGCGGGGCGGCGCTGTTCGGTCTGCGGCCCAGCACATCGCCCGCGCGGACGATGGTCTGCACCGACATACCGTCGACGCGGCAGGCCACCATCGCGATCACCGGAGAGCCCGGAACCGGACGCAGCACCAAGGCCCGCGCGATGGCAGGACCCGACGCCACGACCGTCGACGTCGCCGAGCTGTTGATCACCGGCGATCAGCCGGACATCGGCACCCTGATCGGCGATTCACGACGTCGCTCGCGTGCGCTGATCGTCGACGGCGTCGACCTGCTCGACGACAGGTCGCTCACCATCCTGGCGGCCGCGTGCCGCACGGCCGACAAGGCAGCGCCGCTCGTCCTGGTCGCCGGACCGCCGGACCAGGCGCGAACCACCGTCGCGGCACTGACGGCCAGGTGCGCCACGCGTCTCGATGTCCCCGCGCTGCGCAACCGCACCTCCGAACTGGCCGACATCGTCGACGAGATACTCGGCGACATCACCTCGGGCTCTGCACTCGATTCACACGCGGCATCTGGTTCACCCCCGGTGCATTCGGTCAGCGCGCCGACGCTCGAGGCCCTCGTCTGTCAGGAGTGGCCCGGGAATCTCGTCGAACTGTCCTCGGTGTTGGCGCAGGCCGTACGCTCGTGCGATGCCCGTGGCGCGCGTGCGATCGAACCCGCCGATCTGCCTGCCGACCATCGCACGACGAGCCGGGCCGCCCACCTCTCCGGACGCGAACAAGCCGAGCGCGCAGCCATCCTGGAAGCACTCGACCGACACACCGGCAACAAGGTGCATGCCGCCCGTGACCTGGGCATCAGCCGCACCACCCTCTACGCGCGCATCCGCGCATTGGGGATCTGACAGCACCTTCGCGCTCGGATGAACCCGAACTTATCGATCGATAGTTAGGGCCCTCATGACGGCGTCAACCGCGGGAGCCGAAGCCGGCACGACGCCGCCTGCTTGGCGCCGCGTCGACCCACCGGAGTTGTCGCCGATCCTTCAGGCAGCGCTCGAGGCGTTCTACGACAACGGATTTCATGGCACCTCTGTGCGGCAGATCGCCGCGAAGGTCGGTGTCACGGTCCCCGCCCTCTACTACCACCACAAGAGCAAAGAGGGCATCCTGCTGGCTCTTCTGGAGTACTCGACCGGCGACGTGCTCGCGCGCGCCTACGCCGCCAGGGCTGCTGCAGCGGGCGACCCGGTGACCGAGTTGGCGAACGTCATCGAATCGATCGTCCTGGTCATGACGAGTCGGGTCCGACTGGCGGCCGTCGAAGGCGAGATCCGGTATGCGGGCCCCGAGAACCGGTTGCGGTATCGCGTGTTTCGCAAGGGGATCGAAGATCTGGTCCTCGACATCGTGCAGACCGGAACAACCAAAGGCGTCATGCACGTCAGCGATGTCGCCGAAACCACAAGAGCGGTACTCGCCATGTGCCAATCGATCCCGCGGTGGTTTCACGACGACGGACCGTTGACCCCACAGATGGTGGCGGAGAAGTACGTCGACATCTCGCTGCACACAGTGGGCACCCTGCCGCGGACTCCACTCGGATAGCCGAGTCAGCTCACCGATCTGCTGCCGCGCGATGTGGGTTGAGTGCGGCGCACAACCCGACCACGCAGACGCAGCGCTGATTGTCGCGTCCCGGTAACGACCGACCACCCGCGGATCACCCCACCGCGGCAGTGGTCAATGCGTGTTCATCGCAGTGTTCAGTTTCTGGACACTTCGTCCCATGCGAGCAGTGGCAGAACTATAGACAGATCCGCATCTATGACGCAGATCACGATCTGCACGCTCGAGCAGGAGGACGCATGACCGCTGTAGCACCCGAACTGGCAACCAAGGTCCGGGATTTCATCTCGACCGATCGACCGATGCTGATCGGAGGTGAGTGGGTCACCGCCGCATCCGGTGAGACCTTCGAAACCATCGATCCCGCCAACGGACGCACGCTGACATCGGTCGCCCGCGGCGACGCCACCGACATCGACCGCGCCGTCCGCGCCGCGCGCAAGGCATTCGACGACGGCCCGTGGTCGCGCATGAAGCCCAACGAGCGCGAGCGTCTGCTCTGGCGCGTCGGCGACATCCTCAACGAGCGCGCCGAGGAGTTCGGTCAGCTCGAAGCCCTCGACAACGGCAAGGCCGCCACCATCGCGACCGCCGTCGACACCGCATGGTCGGCTGACATCTTCCGCTACAACGCCGGTCTGGCCACCAAGATCACCGGCAGCACCGTCGACGTCTCGATGCCGTTCGTCCCGGGTGGCGAGTTCCACGCCTACACGTTGCGTGAGCCCGTCGGTGTCTGCGGCTTGATCGTCCCGTGGAATTTCCCGCTCCTGATGGCGTCGTTCAAGCTGGCCCCGGCCCTCGCGGCGGGCAACACCGTGATTCTCAAGCCGGCCGAGCAGACCCCGCTGACGGCTCTGCTGCTCGGCGAAGTGTTCACCGAAGCGGGCTTCCCGCCCGGCGTCGTCAACATCGTCACCGGCTTCGGCGACGCAGGCGCCGCACTCGCCGCGCACGACGACGTCGACAAGATCGCCTTCACCGGTTCCACCGAGGTGGGCAAGAAGATCGTCGAGGCGTCGAAGGGCAACCTCAAGAAGGTCTCACTCGAACTCGGCGGCAAGAGCCCCAACATCGTCTTCGCCGACGCCGACTTCGAGCAGGCCGTCGCCGGTTCGGTCGCAGCGTGGATGTTCAACCACGGCCAGTGCTGCGTCGCCGGAACACGGCTGTTCGTCGAACGACCCATCTTCGACGATTTCACCGCCGCTGTCGCAGAAGCGGCGTCGAAGGCCAAGATCGGGCCGGGCCTCGATCCGACGACCGAACTCGGACCGCTTGTCAGCCAGGAGCAATTCGACCGCGTCTCGGGCTACCTTGCGGCGGGCCTAGCCGACGGCGCTCGCGCACTGACCGGCGGAAAGCGTTGGGGCGACGAGGGTTTCTTCATCGAGCCGACAGTGTTCGTCGACGTCGAGCCCGACTTCTCCATCGTTCGTGAGGAGATCTTCGGTCCCGTCGTCGCGGCGTTGCCGTTCGACGCCGACACGGGAGTCGCTGCGGCAGCCAATGATTCGATCTACGGGCTCGCCGCGGGCATCTGGACCACCGACGTGTCGAAGGCGCACAAGACCGCTCGTCAGATCAAGGCGGGTTCGGTGTGGGTCAACCAGTACAACGGCTTCGACACCGCGATGCCCTTCGGCGGCTATAAGCAATCGGGCTGGGGACGCGAGCTGGGCCAGTCGGCCATCGAGCTCTACACCCAGACCAAGGCCGTCAACGTCGCGCTCTGATTCGACACTCTGATCTAGCCCTGATCTGCAAGGAGATACAACCGTGAAAACCAAAGCCGCCGTACTGCTCGACGCGGGCAAGCCGTTCGAGATCATGGAGCTCGACCTCGACGGCCCGAAGGAAGGCGAGGTGCTGATCAAGTACACCGCCGCGGGCCTGTGCCACTCCGATCTGCACCTCACCGATGGTGACCTGCCACCGCGCTATCCGATGGTCGGCGGCCACGAGGGGTCGGGCATCATCGAGGAGATCGGGCCGGGCGTCACCAAGGTCAAGCCGGGCGATCACGTGGTCTGCTCGTTCGTACCGAGTTGCGGCACGTGCCGCTACTGCTCAACGGGCCGACAGTCGTTGTGCGACATGGGCGCAACCATTCTCGAGGGCATGCTGCCCGACGGCACGTTCCGCTTCCACGGCGGCGGCCAGGACTTCGGCGGCATGTGCATGCTGGGGACGTTCAGCGAGCGCGCGACGATCAGCGAGCACTCCGTAGTCAAGGTCGACGACTGGCTGCCGCTGGACAAGGCCGTCCTCGTCGGCTGCGGTGTGCCTACCGGGTGGGGTTCGGCGGTCTACGCCGGCAACGTCCGCGCGGGCGACATCGTGGTCATCTACGGCATCGGCGGCATCGGCATCAACGCGGTGCAGGGCGCTGTACACGCCGGAGCCAAGTACGTCATCGTCGTCGACCCGGTCGCGTTCAAACGTGACACCGCAGTGAAGTTCGGTGCCACACACGCTTTCGCATCTGCGGCCGAAGCTCAGGAGAAGATCACCGAACTGTCCTGGGGACAGGGTGCAGATGCCGCGATCGTCACCGTCGGCACCGTCGACGAAGACGTGGTCTCCGCGGCGATCGGGTCCATCGGCAAGGGCGGCCAGGTCGTGATCGTAGGACTCTCGAGTCCCGCGAAGTTCACGGTGCACTGGCCCGGCATCGACCTCACCCTCAACGAGAAGACCATCAAGGGCTCACTGTTCGGTTCGGCCAATCCGCAGTACGACATCATCCGTCTGCTCCGCCTCTACGACGCCGGTCAGCTCAAGCTCGACGAACTGGTCACCCAGACCTACACGCTCGAGCAGGTCAACGAGGGCTACCAAGATCTGCGCGACGGTAAGAACATCCGTGGCGTGATCATCCACGACGACTGATCGCCCCTCGGTGTCACGGCTCGCCCACTCCGTGACACCGTCGCCTACCCGGCCCGGCCGCGACGGACACCCCGACGCGGCCGGGCCGTTCCATTCGAGGCGCCGATTCGGCGCGCTGCCGATAGCCTGCTGAGGTGAATGAGCCATCGGCCTCGTCAGCTACCGCGAATCCCGCTCCGAAGGCGACGCTGAATCTGCGTCGTATCGGGGTGATGAGTTGGTGCGTACTCGGCATCGTTGCCCTCGTAGTCGTCGCTGCGCTTAGTGATGTGGGCACTCCCGCGGCCGACGGAACCTGAGACAGCTGCCGGAAATTCGCAGCTCGACCAACTATTCTCACCGCATGCAGGCGGTCACACCCACCACGCGTGCCGCGATCCGAGCCGAAGTAACGCATATCGTGCGGCATCCCGGCGATCTCCTGTTGTCCGTGGCGTCGAGCGCAGCGATCGTGCTGTTTCTCTGGTACGTGGTTCCCCGCTCGTGGTTCTTCACCTTCACCGGTCCGGAGGGCCTCCCGTACGCGCTTGCGGGATGGATGTACACCGATGCGTTCGTCACCAATGTGCTGACCAGCGACCCCGAACGAGCTCTCGCAGCTATCGACGATCCCGCCGAGCTCACCGCACTGCTGCGCGCGAAGGTCGTGGCGGTCTGGTTGATCATCGGCCCGCTGTGCACCGTCATCGCGGTGGCAATCGCGATGACGCAACACACGCACTGGCGGTTCGCCATCGAGGTCATACTCGCGGTCGCGGTGGTGCCGTTCGGCGCGCTCGCGGTGAGCGGCCTGGTCGGCGTCACGTTTCCCTACCACCAGCGCTCTCTCCGATGGCGCTGGCAGAACAGGCGGCGTTTCCGTCAGGTGATCGTCCGCTGGGGGCTGTTGATCGCCATGCCGAACCTGATCTTCCCGCTCGCCTTCGCCCTGATCGTCGTCGCGCCGGTAGCCATCTGGAAGCTCACGAACCGCCAGGGATGGGACACCGCACAGACCGACACCGAGTTCGCGCTGTGCGCGATGCTGGCTGTACTGGTCACCGCAGCGATCTGGTACGGCGCCCATCGGTTCGGTGTCTGGTGGGTGAGCAGGCACCGGGATCGTCTCCGCGAGTATCTCCTGGACGTCGAACGGGGCTGATTTTGGTTGAATGGTGGTATGGCCCACGTCACATCTGAAGACGGCACACCCATCGCGTACGACACGATTGGCACCGGCCCTGTGGTCGTCGTGGTCAACGGTGCGATGTCGAAAGCGTCCGACGCCGCGCCCCTCGCGCAGGCACTCGCCGACGCGGGCTTCACAGGCGTCGTCTTCGATCGACGCGCCCGTGGATACAGCGGCGACACCCGGCCGTACTCGCCGGATCGCGAGGCCGAGGATCTGGCCGCCGTCATCTCCGCAACCGGCGGCACGGCCGCTGTGCTCGGGCACTCATCGGGCGCGATCCTCGCACTGTTCGCCGCGTCGCGGGGCGTACCGATCGACCACCTCTTCCTCTCGGAACCTCCGTTTCGCTTCGGCGAGGACGACCCCGCAACCGACCTCCCCGACAGGCTCCAACAGATGGTCGACGACGGCCAGCGCGCCGACGCCGTGACCACGTTCCAACTCGAAGGCGTCGGCCTCCCACCTGCGATCGTCGAGCAGATCCGGAACAGTCCGATGTTCGACGGCCTGCTGGCAATCGCCCAGTCGGTGGTCTACGACGCGACGATCGCGCGGGACTTCTCGCAACCGACCCCCCAGATGCTCACCGTCGCGATGCCGGTCACGATCCTCCTCGGCTCCGACACCTTCCCGCTCCTCGAAGCTGCCGCGCCTCGCCTGGCCGAAGCGATCACCGGGGCCGAACTCGTGCGCGTTCCCGAATCCGCGGGACACCGCCCCGACCCTGCCGCCACCGCCCGCGTCATCGCCGAGCGGAACGGCTGACACGAGATCGACCGGGCGCCCCAGCATGCCGACTGGGCGCTCGAGAGCGCCGACTGGGCGCTCGAGACCATCGACCGGGCGCCTACGCCGACGCCCTCGCTACCTCGACGCTCCGACGCCGCGGCAGGATGAGCCACGCCGCGACGCTCCCGACCACCAGCAGGACCGCGCCGAGCAGGAACCCCGCCTGAAACCCCTCGCGCGGCACCGCGTACCCGCTGGCGGCGGCCACCAAGACCGCCAATCCGATGGTGCCGCCGAGTTGCCGCGAACTGTTCACCACGCCCGAGGCCACGCCGACGTCGTCGGGCGACACCCCTTCGGTTGCCACCGCTCCGATCAGCACCATCGAACCGCCGATCCCGACAGCCGTGACGGCCGACGGCAGCAGGATTCCGAGCCAGAAATCGAAGTGCGCCGGCATCGTCGCGAACAGCCCGAGGCCAATAGCGGCAACCACTCCCAAGACAACGATCGCCATTCGCGCTCCGATGCGCGCAGAAAGTCGTTGTGCCACCGCTATTCCGACGACGACGAAGAGACAGAACGGCAGAAAGAGCACTCCCGTCACCGCACTCTCGACACCCCACACGGTTTGGATGTAGAGCGAGCAGAAGTAGAAGGCGGCAAGTTGTCCTGCCGCGATCATGAATCCGAACACGTTGGCGCCCAGCACACTTCGCTCCCGCATGAGGCTCGGCGGCATCAACGGATGCGACACCGATCGCTCGATCACCGCGAAGATCCCCAACAGCACTGCGGCGGTGACGAATCCGCCGACTGCCTGCCACGATCCCCACCCGTGATCGCCTCCCGCGCTGACGGCATACACAAGGGCAGCCACGCCGAGCGTCACGGCGACC
>NZ_DLSO01000126.1:0-52260 GCF_002500165.1 Gordonia sp. UBA7860
GCGTTCGTCGACATCGGTCGCGGTCGCAACGGCGTGCTCTATGCAGGCGAGGTCAATTGGGACGCTGCAGGACTCGACGGTGGGTCACGCAAGATCGAACAGGCCCTTAAGCCCGGCGATCCGGTGCTCGTGCAGGTCAGCAAGGACCCGGTCGGGCACAAGGGCGCTCGACTGACCACGCAGATCTCGCTGGCCGGTCGCTACCTGGTCTACGTGCCGGGTGGAACGTCGACCGGTATCAGCCGCAAGCTTCCCGACGTCGAGCGCAAGCGGCTCAAGCAGATCCTCGCCAAGCTGGTCCCCGACGATGCGGGTGTCATCATCCGTACCGCGTCGGAGGGTGTGAGCGCCGACGACCTCGCTGCCGACATCGAGCGACTCGAGAAGCAGTGGAAGTCGATCGATGAGGCGTTCGGCAAGGCCAACAAGGGATCGGTGTCGCCGCGCGCGCTCTACGAGGAGCCCGACCTGCTGGTCCGCGTGGTCCGCGACCTGTTCAACGAGGACTTCAAGAAGCTCGTCGTCGAAGGCGATAAGGCGTGGAACCTCGTCGAGGGTTACGTGAGCTCGGTTGCGCCCGACCTCATGGATCGGGTGGAGCGCTTCGAGCGTCCGCGCGCCGACGCACCGGACTCCTTCGTCGTGCACCGCATCGACGAGCAACTCGCCAAGGCACTCGACCGCAAGGTGTGGCTGCCGTCGGGCGGCACGCTGATCATCGAGCACACCGAGGCGATGACCGTCGTCGACGTCAATACGGGCAAGTTCACCGGCTCCGGGGGCAACCTCGAAGAGACGGTGACCCGCAACAACCTCGAGGCGGCCGAAGAGATCGTGCGGCAGATGCGTCTGCGCGATATCGGCGGCATGATCATCGTCGACTTCATCGACATGGTGCTCGAATCCAACCGCGACCTGGTGCTGCGTCGACTCACGGAGGCGTTGTCGCGCGATCGCACGCGCCATCAGGTGTCCGAGGTGACATCGCTCGGCCTCGTGCAGATGACACGTAAGCGCCTCGGTACCGGCCTGCTCGAAGCTTTCTCGACGACCTGCACGACGTGCGGCGGCCGCGGGATCATCGTGCATTCGAGTCCTGTCGAGGTGACGTCCGACGACGGCGCAAAGTCGGAGAACACCGGCTCGAAGCGCTCGCGACGCAACAAGAAGAAGGCGGAACCGGCCGAGCAGAAGCCCGCTCACAACCCGGCGGAGCACCCGATGTTCCGCGCGATGGCGGCCCACACGCACGACGAGGACGGCGAGGTCATCGACGTCGAGGCAGTCGTTGTCGATGACGAGTCGTCGTCGAATGGCTCGGCAGACGCACAGTCGACGGGTCAGGACGCACAGTCGGCGGGTCAGGACGCCCAGTCGACCGGACAGGACGCACAGACGACCGGACAGGACGCACAGTCGACCGGAGAGAGTGCACAGCCGGCAGGACAGGACGCACAGTCGACCAACGGGGCAGAGGCGCCGAAGCGTCGACGCCGTGCGGTCCGTCGGGCGGCGTCGCCGACCGGAGCGGCCGAGCCGGTGGTTCTCGCAGACGATGCGCCCACGCGTGCCCCGTTGACCACGTTCGGCCCGGTCTCGTCGTCGCCGACCACCGTTGCGGTGCGACGCCGACCACGTAGGCGCACGGCCGGACGTCCCGCTGGACCACCTGTGGAGGACTGACCACCACGTCGGCAGGCCCGGCATGATATGGCGAGTTTGACCCAGCGGCGACCGGTCCCGTAATCTTGATTGGTCGCCTTCCGCGGAGGGTTCGAGCTGTGCCGATCATGCGATGAGCACTGCTGACGAGACCCGCGGACAGGCCCTCTGGTGTGATCCGTGAGCATCCCGGGCAGCAATGCCCGATGCCGTGCGGACCGCACCGGGACGCACACACCCACAACGCTCGTGCGCGACGTACGCGCAGCGAGCCCGATGATGAGTAAGAGGACAGCTTCGATGGCAACGTACGCGATCGTCAAGACCGGCGGTAAGCAGTACAAGGTCGCTGAGGGCGACATTGTGAAGGTCGAGAAGATCGACAGCGAGCCCGGCAGCAGCGTGAGCCTGCCCGTGGCGCTTGTCGTCGATGGCTCGACCCTGACCACCGATGCGGACAAGCTCGCCAAGATCTCGGTCACCGGCGAGGTGGTCGAGCACGTCAAGGGCCCCAAGATCCGTATCCACAAGTTCAAGAACAAGACCGGCTACCACAAGCGCCAGGGTCACCGTCAGAAGCTGACGGTCCTCAAGGTCACCGGTATCAAGTAATTTCCGGGGCCCAGCCCCTGATCCCCAACTGCAACACACTCAGGTAGCCAGGAGGACGAGAAAATGGCACACAAGAAGGGCGCGTCCAGTTCGCGCAACGGTCGCGATTCCAACGCGCAGCGCCTCGGCGTGAAGCGCTTCGGTGGCCAGCAGGTCAGCGCAGGCGAGATTCTGATCCGCCAGCGCGGCACCAAGTTCCACCCGGGCGTCAACGTCGGTCGCGGTGGCGACGACACCCTGTTCGCTCTCGAGTCGGGCGCGGTGCAGTTCGGCACCAAGCGTGGCCGCAAGACCGTGAACATCGTTCCGGAGACCGCACAGGCCTGACCTAGCGGTTTTCGAGCACAGCTCTCAACGACAGGGCGGGCCAGGGGCATATGCACCCGGCCCGCCCTGTTGTATTTCTACAACGAGGTTGTATTTCCACAACGAGAAGATCAGGTTCGATGGTCCGACAGCGCGATCCGCGCTCACGGCCTACGAACGAGAAAGGACGTCATGTCGCGGTTCGTCGACCGGGTGACGATTCACGTCGCTGCGGGCAATGGTGGCCACGGCTGTTCGTCGGTGCATCGGGAGAAGTTCAAGCCGCTCGGCGGACCCGACGGTGGTAACGGTGGCAACGGTGGGTCCGTGACGCTCGTCGTCGACCCTCAGGTGCACACACTGCTCGATTTTCACTTCCGGCCGCATGCCAAGGCGGGTAACGGGACGCCCGGCATGGGCGATCACCGCAGCGGCGCCAATGGCGACGATCTGGTCCTCCACGTGCCGGACGGCACCGTCGTGCTCGACGAGAACGGAACGATCCTTGCCGACCTGGTCGGGGAGGGTACGACGTTCGACGCCGCCTCGGGCGGACGTGGCGGACTCGGCAACGCGGCGCTGGCGTCCAAGGCGCGCAAGGCGCCGGGCTTCGCGCTCCTCGGTGAGGAGGGGCAGCACCGCGATCTCGTTCTCGAACTGAAGTCCGTCGCCGACGTCGGACTCGTTGGCTTCCCGTCGGCGGGCAAGTCGTCGCTGGTGTCGGTGCTCTCTGCGGCCAAGCCGAAGATCGCCGACTATCCGTTCACCACACTGCAGCCCAACCTCGGCGTCGTGCAGACCGCCGGTGGTGTGTTCACCATCGCCGACGTGCCGGGCCTCATTCCGGGCGCATCGAGTGGCCGAGGACTCGGGCTGGAATTCCTGCGGCACCTGGAGCGGTGTGCGGTTCTCGCCCACGTCGTCGACCTCGCCACGCTGGAACCGGGTCGTGATCCGATCTCCGATATCGACGCGCTCGAAGCCGAACTCGCCGCGTACGAACCCGCTCTGCACACCGATCACGGTCTCGGCGACCTCGCCGAGCGCCCGCGCGTGGTGATCCTGAACAAGACGGACGTGCCCGAGGCCAACGAACTGGCCGATCTCGTCGAACCCGAACTCGCAGAACGTGGTTGGCCCGTATACCGGATCTCCGCCGTCGCACATCAGGGGCTCAAGGAACTGACAGACGCGCTCGCCAGAATGGTAGACGAGTACCGCGAGGCACATCCGAAGCCCGTCGCTCGTCGTCCAGTGATCCGTCCGAAGGCCATCGACGACAGTGGTTTCACGGTCGTTGCCGATCCCGCCACGCCTGGCGGCTTCATCGTGCGCGGTACGCGGCCTGAGCGCTGGATCGCGCAAACGCAGTTCGACAACGACGAGGCCGTCGGCTATCTCGCCGACCGTCTCAACCGTCTCGGCGTCGAGGACGAGTTGGTCCGCCTCGGTGCGGAGCCGGGCGCGCCGGTGACCATCGGCGACGTCAGCTTCGACTGGGAGCCGACGACCCCGATGGGCGACGATGTGCCGATCACCGGGCGCGGCACCGACATTCGGCTTGATCGGTCGGAGCGTGTGGGTGCCGCCGAGCGTAAGGAAGCGCGACGTCTGCGTCGTGGACTGCAGGACGAGACCGACGGTGAGTGACGTTCGCGAATCGATCGCTGCAGCTCGCAGCATCGTCGTAAAGATCGGGTCGTCGGCGATCACCGACCTCGACAGCGGACTCGACCGTGACCGGCTCGATCGGCTCACCGATGCACTCGAAGCGCGCATGCGAGCGGGCTCGGACGTCATCGTGGTGTCGTCGGGTGCCATCGGCGCGGGTATCGCGCCGCTCGGCCTGAAGAAGCGACCGACAGATCTTGCCACCAAACAGGCTGCCGCGAGCGTCGGGCAGTTGGCTCTCGCGCACGCCTGGGGCACGTCCTTTCACCGGTACGGGCGCACGGTCGGGCAGGTACTGCTGACCGCGGACGACATCTCCAACCGCGCGCACCATGCCAATGCACAGCGCACGCTCAACCGACTCGTGGCATTGCACGCCGTCCCGGTGGTCAACGAGAACGACACGGTGGCCACCAACGAGATTCGCTTCGGTGACAACGACCGTCTCGCCGCGTTGGTCGCGCATCTCGCGGGCGCCGACGCTCTGATGCTGCTCTCCGACGTCGACGGCCTCTACGACGGTGATCCGCGCAAGGTGGGCCCCGACGGTCAGCGCGCACGTTTCATCGACGAGGTCAACGGGCCCGAAGATCTCGACGGCGTGATCGCGGGCTCGGGCGGCACGCTGGGCACCGGCGGCATGGCGTCGAAGCTCGCCGCAGCGCGACTGTCGGCCGACGCGGGCGTTCCGGTCCTGCTGGCCGCCGCCGCAGACGCCGATCGCGCGCTCGGCGACGGATCGGTCGGCACGGTGTTCGCAGCGAGGCCGGAACGCTTGTCCGCCAGGCGTTTCTGGGTCAGGCATGCCGCCGACGCGCGGGGACAGATCGTGCTCGACGACGGCGCCGTCGCGGCTGTCGCACGCAGGCGGCGCTCGCTGCTCGGTGCGGGGGTCGTCGGGGTGCGTGGGCGTTTCTACGACGGTGACGTCGTCGAGTTGGTCGACAACGACGGCACCGTGCGCGCGCGAGGCGTCAGTAGCTACGACTCCGACGACGTCGCCCGCATGGTCGGGCGGTCGACGTCGGAACTACCGAACGAGTTGCACCGCCCCGTGATTCACGCCGACGACCTGGTCGCCGTCTAGTCTGCTCCGCACAGAAAACCACGCGCCGTGGCGTGTCGATATGTACCGGTACAGGTTGGCGGTCTGAAAGCTGTAACGATCTGCGCCGCGGGACCGCTCAGGCGGCAGCGTGTGGGGTCAGCGCGGCGAGCACACTGCCGCAATAGTGGTCGATCTTGAGATCGGCGATGTCGTCGGCGCGCGTGATGCCCCGGTTGATCACTACGAGAGGTTTGCCGGTGCGGTGCGCGTGCCGGGCGAACCGCAAGCCTGACATGACGGTGAGCGACGAGCCGACGACGATCATCGCGTCGGCGTCGTCGACTGCCGAGAATGCCTGCTGCACGGTGGTCTTCGACGCATTCTCGCCGAAGTAGACGATGTCGGGTTTGAGGGTTCCGCCGCACATCGAGCAGTCGGCGACGACGAAGTCACTTGTGTCGTCGAGTGTCACGTCTGCGTCCGGCGCCACCTCGATCGCGCCGCGGCCGGCCACGCGTTCGGCGAATCCCGGATTGAGGGCTTCCAGGGTCTGCGCGAGGCCTCGTCGAGAGATGGTGTCGCCGCAGTCGAGGCACCGCACACGTCCATAGCAGCCGTGCAGTTCGATCACCCCGCGTGTAGCGGCCTTGGTGTGCAGCATGTCGACGTTCTGCGTGATGACCGTCGTCAGTGCGCCGCGACGCTGCAGTTGGGTGAGCGTGTGGTGCGACGCGTTGGGCCGCGCAGCGTCCATGTGGCGCCAGCCGAGGTGATTGCGTGCCCAGTAGTGGCGGCGGAAGTCGGGTGACGACAGGAACATCTCCAGCGTCATCGGCGTCCGAACCGGCGCGCCTGGGCTGCGGTAATCGGGGATGCCCGAGTCGGTGGAGATTCCTGCGCCGGTGAGCGCAACGACGCGTCGGCCGTCGAGGAGGTTGTGCATCTGCTCGATGCGGGCATCAAGATCGTCGTCGAGTGGGGTCGGTTCGGCCGGCGTCCAGCCGATCTGTAACCGCGTGCGCATACATCCAGGTTAGCGCCGCGTCGCAGCCCTCAGGCGCGGCCGAGGCTTCAGACGGCGCAGATGGGGTGGAACAGACGCCTGCGGGCCCCGGACTCCCGAGGGGAGTGCGGGGCCCGCAGGCGGATTAGTGCTCGCGCGGTCAGGCGTTCGCGTGCTTGCCGTTCGGTTGCTCCGGGACGGTGACGAGCGGGTAGATGCCGTTCTCGTCATGTACCTCGGTGCCGACGACCGGCGGGTTGAACACACAGAGCATGCGCATCTGCGTCTCAGCCGTCACCGTGTGGCGCTCGTGTCCGTTGAGCAGGTACATCGATCCAGCGGCCAGGGGATAGGTCTGCCCGGTCTCGCGATCGAGGAGAGTTCCCTCGCCCTCCACCAGCCACACCGCTTCGATGTGGTTGGCGTAGTGGAACTCGTTGACGCTGCCGGCCTTGATGGTGGTCTCGTGGAACGAGAATCCGACGCCGTCGCCGCCAAGGACGATGCGCTTGGAGACCCAGTTGCCCTTGGGGTCGGCGACCTCGCGCTCGGTGCCGGTGATTTCATTGGTGGTACGGACGATCATGCGATCACCTCCTCCACGGAATCGACGAGAATGCCGAGCCCGCGGTCAAGTTCTTCAGTGGAAATATTCAGTGGCGGAAGAAGTTTCACAACCTCATCCGACGGTCCCGACGTCTCGGCGAGCAGTCCGGACCCGAAGGCCCGCGCACATGCCTTGGCCGCGAGCGTCGGCTCGTCGAAGACGAGGCCGCGCACCATCCCGCGTCCTCGCGTCGACAAGCCTTCGTGGCGTTCCGACAGCGCCGAGAAGACTTCGTCGATCTGGCGTCCCTTGCGGTGAACGTCGCGGGTGAGCTGGTCGTCGGACCAGAACTCGTTGATGGCCTTGGTGGCCGTGATGAATGCGGGGTTGTTGCCGCGGAATGTGCCGTTGTGCTCGCCGGGTGCCCAGACGTCGAGGTCTCGACGAATCAACACGAGTGCCATCGGCAGTCCGTAACCGCTGATCGACTTCGACATGGTGACGATGTCGGGCTCGATGCCCGCCTCCTCGAAGGAGAAGAACTCGCCCGTGCGACCGCAGCCCATCTGGACGTCGTCGACGATCAGCAGGATGTCGCGACGCTTGCACAGGTCGGCAAGCCCACGCAGCCACTCGGCACGTGCGACGTTGACGCCGCCCTCGCCCTGCACCGTCTCGACGATGACCGCGGCCGGGGTGTTGAGGCCGCTGCCGGAGTCCTCGAGCACGCGCTCGAACCAGCTGAAGTCCTCGACGGTGCCGTCAAGGTAATTGTCGAAGGGCATCGGCGTGGCGTGCACGAGTGGGATGCCCGCGCCCGCGCGCTTCATGGAGTTGCCGGTCACCGAGAGCGATCCCAGCGTCATGCCGTGAAAAGCATTGGTGAAGCTCACGATCGACTCGCGGCCGGTCACCTTGCGAGCCAGCTTCAGCGCCGACTCGACGGCGTTGGTGCCTGTCGGTCCGGGAAACTGGACCTTGTAGTCGAGGTCACGGGGCGCCAGGATCTTGTCGTGGAACGTCTCCAGAAACTGCCCTTTGGCGACGGTCGCCATGTCGAGCCCGTGGGTGATGCCGTCCGCCGAGATGTACTCGAGGAGAGCCTCTTTCAGGACCGGATGGTTGTGCCCGTAATTCAGGGCGCCTGCGCCCGCGAAGAAGTCGAGATATTCGCGGCCCTCGGTGTCGGTGATCCACGAGCCACGCGCGCGACCGAACACGGTCGGCCAGTTGCGGCAGTAGCTGCGGACTTCGGACTCGTTCTGGGTGAAGACCGAGTCGTCGATGGTGGTGTCGAGAAGTTGCATCGTGCATCCTCCAATGTGGGAAATATCTGGGCCACAGTCCACTTCGGAGCGGAGCTCTCGAGAAGTGCTGTGGGGACGCGCATATACGCGTTTACTAAAGCGGCGCGCCACTGTTCGACGCGTGCGGATTGTGTTCGGGCGCAACGGCTCTCCGTCGCGGATCGTCTCGCCGAAGACTGTTCGTCAGTAAGACCGCGTTAGCCGCTACCAGCGAGAACGTACCGGTGGGAAACACGTCCGCCGGTGAGAAAACCCGCGCCAGAAGTACTAGGGCTCGCCGACCTTCGGTTCGAGCATGTAGAGATCCTCCGGCTGGTGTGCATCTGGGAAATCGTCGACGGCGAACAGGTCGCGTCGAACGAAGTCCAGGCCGCGATCTCGTGCGACCGACGCGAAAAGACGTTGGGACGCAACGTTGTCGGGGCTGATGGTGGTGTGCATGGCCACCACCGAACTGCGCCGGACGCGATCGAACAACTGGTGCAGCATCTTTGCTGCGATTCCGTGTCCGCGGAAGTCATCGTCGACGGCGACCTGCCAGACCATGAGGGTCGACGGGTCAGCGGGGCGTCGATAACCGGTGACGAAACCGACTGCACGACCATCGACTTCGGCGACAATCGAGGTGTCGGCGAAGTCGTGACACCACAGCACATAGGCATAACTCGAGTTGACGTCGAGAACCTGTGAATCCGAGGCGATTTCCCAGAGTCTGGTTCCGTCGGACACCGTCGGCGTCCGGTAGTCGATCGTCAGGACAGTTGATGGGGCCGTTCTCGTTGTGGAGGGGCTCATAACGTTCCTGACGTTAACAATGTGTGTCGGCGAAGTCATGCTGCTGCCGGAATCGGACACCGAAACCCCGCCGTCGGCACTGTTCAACGCCGGTTGTGATAGGGGTCACGTTTGTGCGATTTGTCGGTGTCGGACGGCTGAGACCCGGCGTTCTCATCGGGTAAGTATGGCGAGCAGAATACGAACGATGACGAGGATCATCGCAGGCGCTCTCGGTGGGCGACGGCTGACCGTGCCCGACGACGGCACCCGCCCGACCTCCGACAGGGTGCGCGAGGCTCTGTTCAGTGCGCTCGCCGCGCGCATCGACTTCGACGACTCGCGAGTCCTCGACCTCTATGCGGGCTCGGGGGCGCTCGCGATCGAAGCCCTCTCGCGCGGTGCGGCGTCGGCTGTATTGGTGGACAGCCGAAAGCGGGCCACCTCGGTCATCAGCGCGAATGTGCGGTCGCTCGATCTGTCCGGTCGCTCGAAGGTGGTGACGTCCTCGGTCGGGTCGTACCTCGCGACAGCGAGAGCAGGCCGGCCGTTCGACCTGGTTTTCTCCGACCCTCCGTACGCGCTGGACACCGCGGACGTCGAGGCCGATCTCGAGCGCTTGAGCTCCGACGGGTGGCTCGCGGACGACGCGCTCGTCGTCGTCGAACGAGACGCGCGGTCGTCGGCGCCGAGATGGCCCGAGGAGTTCGATCTCATCGTGGAGAAGGTCTACGGGGAGACCCGCGTGGAGATCGGTAGGTTTACGCCATGAGCAGCGCAGTGATTCCAGGTTCCTTCGATCCGTTCACCAGGGGACATCGGTACATCGTCGAACGTGCGGCGTCGGCCTTCGACGAGATCGTGGTTCTCGTCGTGGTCAATCCCAACAAACATGGCCTGTTCAGCATCGACGAACGCATCGCGTTGATCGAGGAGGACTGTGCCGATCTGCCCAACGTCCGCGTCGACCGATGGACCGGTCTGCTCGTCGACTATCTGGCCGAGAAGAACATCGGAGTCCTGGTGAAGGGGCTGCGCTCTGGCGTCGACTTCGACTACGAACTCCCGATGGCGCAGATGAATCGCGAGCTCGCAGATGTCGAGACGGTCTTCATGCTCACCGATCCGCGCTTCGCTCATGTCTCGAGTTCGCTGGTCAAAGAGGTGGCGAAGCTCGGTGGCGACGCGTCGCCGTACCTCGCACCGCACATCCACCGACGTCTCGAGGCGGTCCTTGCGGGGGAGCGGACAGTCTGACGTTCACTGCTGACCCGTAGTCACAATCGCCACAGGCGACACGCCCATATCATCCGGCTCCGTAATCCCAGCGATCACATTCGGCACAATAGTCACATCAGTCTCAGGCGGACCCGCGTCACGACGACACAGGTCTCACTGACAAGTAATGGCATGAGCCGGATTGGGGTAGCTGTGTACCGGGTATTTGAAGCTCTCGACGAACTCGTGGCCATCGTCGAAGAGGCACGAAGTGTTCCCATGACGGCCGGCTGTGTCGTGCCGCGGGGCGACGTCCTCGAACTGCTCGACGACATCAAGGATTCGATTCCGGGCGAGCTCGACGACGCTCAGGACGTTCTCGACCAGCGCGAGAACATGCTCGGCGACGCCGCCGATCACGCCGACAAGGTCGTGACCACTGCGGAGTCGGAGTCCGACGCCATGCTCGCGCACGCCCGCGCCGAGGCCGACCGCCTTCTTGCCGACGCCAAGGCGCAGGCCGACCGGATGGTCGACGAGGCCAGCGCGCACGGCAAGAACCTGGTCGACGAGGCCAGCGCGGAAGCCCACCGGCTGTCGACGAGCGCGGCACGCGAGTTCGACGCCGTTACCGGGCGTGCGCGTGCCGAGGCACAGCGGACCATCGACTCGGCCAACAACACCTACGACAAGTCCGTCGCCGACGGCATCGCCGAGCAGCAGCGCCTGGTCTCGGAGACCGAGGTCGTCGCGGCTGCGAAGTCGGAGGCGGAGCGGATCATCGATGCCGCGCACGCCGAGGCCGATCGACTCCGCGGCGACTGCGATGTGTACGTCGACGAGAAGCTCGCCGAGTTCGAGGAGATCCTCACCGGAACCCTGCGCTCGGTCAACCGTGGACGCCACCAGTTGCGTACCGGCGCGGGCATGCACGACTACGTCGAATACCCGCGCAGCGTCGACGATGCAGGTGCTCGTCGGACGAGTGCTGAACAGGCACGACCCGGTTCGGCAGACCTGCACGACCACAGCTCGCCGCTCGCGGTCTGAGCGGCGCGTCGGGTCGTTCGATGAATGACCTGGTCGGGCGTATGGTGCACATGTGGCCGAGAATGCAGTGACTCAAGGTGCGCAGGCGCAGCGCGATCCCTTCGTCCTCGACATCCGATCGTTGGGCAGGCGTCCGGGGACGATGGAAGAGATCCATCGCACGGTCGTCGCTCCCCATCGGATCGGCGTGGAGATGATCGCGATACCCGCGGATTCCGACGTCGACCTCGACTTACGGCTGGAGTCTGTGTCTGAGGGCGTCCTGGTCACGGGCACCGTCTCCGGCGAGACCGAGGGCCAATGTGTGCGTTGTCTCGAACCCGTCGACGGCACGGTGACGGTGTTCCTGACCGAGCTGTACGCCTACCCCGACAGTGAGACAGAGCAGACGACCGACTCCGAGGACATCCACCGGATCGTCGACGACAGGATCGACCTCGAGCAGGCCGTCATCGACGCCGTCGCGCTCGAACTCCCGATGTCACCGCTGTGCAGTGAGGACTGCGCGGGCTTGTGCGCTGAGTGCGGTGTCCGGCTTGCCGTCGCGGAACCCGGCCACTCCCACGAGATCATCGATCCCCGCTGGGCCAAGCTCGCCGACAAATTCGGTTCGCTGGAGCAGAAGGGGTCGCAGGACTCCGACAGCGGCGAACGGGGCTCGGCGTGACCGGTGTCGACGACGCGGCGTCGCCTGCACCCCAACCAGACAACCGTGACGCTGTCGCCTCTCTGGGAGCTGACTCCGGGGGTGTCGCGTCGTTGCTGGAAGCGCTCGGGACACCGATTGCGGATGAACTGCTCACACTCGCACTGACGCACCGCTCGTATGCCTACGAGAACGGTGGTCTGCCCACGAATGAGCGGCTGGAATTCCTTGGCGATTCGGTCCTCGGCGTGGTGATCACCGAGCGGCTCTACCTGCGATACCCCGAACGTCCCGAAGGAGAGCTGGCCAAGATCAGGGCGAGCGTTGTCAACATGCACGCACTGGCCGACGTCGCACGTGGTCTCGGCGAGGGCGGCCTCGGTCGTCACCTCTTCCTCGGGCGCGGCGAAGAGATGACCGGCGGCCGCGACAAGGATTCCATTCTGGCCGACGGCCTCGAATCACTTTTCGGCGCAATGTATCTCGACCACGGCCTGGAGACCTCGCAGCGCATCATCCTCGACCTCTTCGACGAGATCCTCGACCGCGCAGGACAACTCGGCGCGGGACTCGACTGGAAGACCTCGCTGCAGGAGCTGGCCGCCGAGCGTGGCTACGGCCCCCCGCAGTATCAGATCAGCTCGACCGGCCCCGATCACAGCAAGGAGTTCACTGCGCGTGCGGTGATCGCAGGTGAAGAACTCGGTGAAGGTGTGGGACGCACCAAGAAGGAAGCCGAGCAGAAGGCTGCATCCCTGGCATGGCAGGCGCTCACCGAGCGTGACGCCGTGAGCGATGCCTGAACTTCCCGAAGTCGAGACCGTCCGTGCCGGTCTCGAGAAGCATGTCGTCGGGCGCACGATCACCGACGTCGAGGTCCTACACCCGCGGGCCGTCCGCAGACACGTCGGCGATGCGCCCGATCTGGTCGGAAGGCTCAGGGGCGCAACGATTCTCGCTGCTCGCCGACGCGGAAAGTATCTGTGGCTCGACGTCGCGGCGCCCGACGGCGTCGACCGGTTCGCGCTCGTCGTCCACCTCGGCATGAGCGGGCAGATGTTGGTCGCCCGTGTCGGCGCACCCGACCACACGCATCTGCGGGTGCGCGCGGCACTCGATGACGGCAATGAGCTGCGGTTCGTCGACCAGCGAACCTTCGGCGGCTGGCATCTCGACGACTACGTCGACGCAGGCGATGAACTGCCCGGCGACTCCGGAGCGCTGCCCCGCTCGATCGCCCACATCGCCCCCGATCCGTTCGATCCCGCATTCGACCGTGACGACGTGGTGCGTCGGATGCGCGGCAAGCACACCGAGGTCAAACGGGCACTCCTCGACCAGTCGCTGATCTCCGGTGTCGGCAACATCTACGCCGACGAGGCGCTCTGGCGAGCGCGACTGAACGGCGCGCGCGTCACCGACGGCATCTCACGACGCAAGCTCGCCGAATTGCTCGACGCCGCGACCGCGGTGATGAGCGACGCGTTGGCGGTGGGCGGCACGTCGTTCGACGCGCTGTACGTGAACGTCAACGGGCAGTCCGGCTACTTCGAGCGTTCGCTGAACGCCTACGGCCGGGCCGGCCAGCCCTGCCGCCGATGCGGGACGCTGATGCGGCGTGAGGAGTTCATGAACCGGGGTTCGTTCTTCTGTCCGAAGTGCCAGCCCAGGCCTCGGCAGTAGCGGTTCATTGCTCGCAGCATGAGAGATGTCGCGGCATAAGACGGCATCGGAAGCAGTTCTACTATTGCCAGCGGCGCCTCGGGTGCGCCGAGAGTCGATTGCGAAGGGAGTCATCGCGCAGATGACCAGCGAGAATTCGTCCGCGACCACATCGGCGCCGCAGGAGTCGGATGCCGGCTCGGCGCACACCGAGTTGTGGGTGCAGCGGACCGGAACACGCCGCTACACCGGCAAGAGCTCGCGGGGTGCCGAAGTCCTGATCGGCTCGCAAGACGTGGACGGTGTGTTCACGCCCGGCGAATTGCTGAAGATCGCGCTTGCCGCATGCACCGGGATGTCGTCGGACCGCCCGCTGGCACGTCGCCTCGGCGACGACTACGACGCGACGATCCGCGTCTCGGGCGACGCCGACCGCGAGAACGAGGTGTACCCGCGCCTACGCGAGGTGCTCGACGTCGACCTGTCCGAACTCGATCCCGCCGCTGCAGAGCGCCTGCTTGTGGTCGTCGAGCGCGCGATCGACTCGGTGTGCACGGTGGGTCGCACGCTCAAGGCGGGCACCGAGGTCGAACTCGTCATCGAGAGCGACTGACTCCCCGATGAATGGCTCCGACCAGGTCGTTCGGATGACCGCACACGTTCACGGACAGGTCCAGGGCGTCGGATTCCGCTGGTGGACGCGCTCGCGCGCCCTGGAGCTCGGTCTGGTCGGTTCTGCGACGAATCTCGCCGATGGGCGGGTGCTCGTCGTCGCGGAGGGTGCCGAGCCGCAGGTGCACACGCTGCTCGACCTGCTCCGTTCGGGCGATACTCCCGGTCGGGTCGACCTCGTCGTCGAACGTTTCGATGCGCCACGGGGTGACCTGCAAGGATTCGTCGAACGCTGATCCGCCGCTCAACCGCCTGCCCGGTTGCGCCTGCCTGCATCGGGTGATGGGTAGGCTTAACGGTCGTGCACCTGAAAAGCCTGACCCTGAAGGGCTTCAAGTCCTTCGCGTCGGCCACGACTCTGCGATTCGAGCCCGGCATCACCTGCGTGGTGGGCCCCAACGGCTCGGGTAAGTCGAACGTGGTCGACGCACTGACGTGGGTGATGGGCGAGCAGGGTGCGAAAGCGCTGCGTGGCGGCAAGATGGAAGACGTCATCTTCGCCGGGACGTCGGGTCGGCCGCCTCTCGGTCGGGCCGAGGTGACGCTGACGATCGACAACTCCGACGGCGCTCTGCCGATCGAATACTCCGAGGTCTCCATCACGCGACGGATGTTCCGCGACGGTGCGGGCGAGTACGAGATCAACGGGAGTTCGTGCCGGTTGATGGACGTGCAGGAGTTGCTGTCCGACTCGGGTATCGGGCGCGAGATGCACGTCATCGTCGGGCAGGGGCGCCTCGCGGCGATTCTGGAATCGCGGCCGGAGGACCGTCGTGCGTTCATCGAAGAGGCGGCAGGAGTCCTCAAGCACCGCAAGCGCAAAGAGAAGGCCGTCCGCAAGCTCGACTCGATGCAGGCCAATCTCGCGCGTCTGAGCGACCTGACCGCCGAACTGCGACGCCAGCTCAAACCGCTCGGACGGCAGGCTGAGGTCGCCCGCCGAGCGCAGACGGTGCAGGCCGACCTCCGCGACGCACGACTGCGGTTGGCGGCAGACGATCTGGTGACCCGACGCACGGAGATGGCCGAGCACACGGCAGTCGAAGAAGAGATTCGACGACGCTCCGACGAGGTCACCGCAGAGCTCGACGCCGTCAATGCCGAGGTCGCCGAGCACTCTGACCATCTCGCCCAGGTCACTCCCGCTGCCGCGGCGGCAGGCCAGGCGTGGTTCCGGTTGTCGGCGCTCGCCGAGCGTGTCGACGCGACCAATCGGGTCGCAACCGAACGCAGCCGCTACCTCGCGGAGCCCACGGTCAGCTCCGGCGGTCCCGATCCAGAACAACTCGAACGCCAGGCGCAGGAGGCCGCACTCACCGAGGCCGAAATGGCCGAGGCGGTCTCGCTCGCGGCCGAGTCGCTGGAGGTGTCCAAGCTCGAACTCGAGGAGTACGAGCGTGTCGCCGCGGAGGCGGAGCAGGCTCACATGGCCGCGGTGCGTGCGGTGGCCGATCGCCGTGAGGGGCTGGCGCGACTCGAGGGACAGGTCGAGAGTCTGCAGACCAAGGCCGACGGCGTCGACGCCGAGGCGTCGCGCCTCACCGCTGCGATCGCAGCCGCCGTCGAACGCGCCGAAACTGCTGCGCAGCAACAGGATTCGGCAGCCGAATCACTGAGCCAGATGGAGGCCTCGGAGCGGGGCCTCGACGAACACCACGAGCGGTGCGTCGCGGCGCTGAATCTGTCGAACGAGCGGGTTGCGTCGCTGCAGGCCGCCGAACGTGAGGCGGAGCAGCGGATCGCGTCACTGAGCGCCCGTATCGAGGCGCTCTCGGTGGGCCTCGAACGCAACGACGGCGGTGCGTGGCTGCTCGAGAATGCGCCGGAGGGATTGGCGGGCTCCGTTTCCGATCTGCTGGCTGTCGACTCGGGTTTCGAGGCGGCCATCGCCGCAGCGATGGGGCCGGCCGCCGACGCGATTGCGACCGTCGACGCGCTGGCTGCCGTCCGCGCGCTGCAGGCGTTGAAGACCGGAGACGGAGGCCGGGCGTCGTTGCTCCTCGGCGGACTCGACGACGCCGCACCGCGTCGCGAGGTCACGTTGCCCGACGGCGCCGTCTGGGCGAGCTCGGTGGTCACCGCGCCGTCACAGATCAAGGGTGCCGTCGAGCATCTGCTCGCCGATGTCGTCGTGGTCGACGACGCCGAGCAAGGCGTCGACCTCGCGGTACGGCACGGCCTTCGATGCGTCACGCGGGAGGGCGACCGCATCGGCCCCGCGTCGGTGGAGGGCGGATCGTCGCGTCGCCCGTCGACGTTGGAGGTCACCTCGGCGATCGACACCGCAACCGCAGATCTCGCTGCGGCGCATCGGACCACCGAGGAGACGCAGGCGGCCCTCGAAGGTGCACTGACCGAACAGCGCGCCCGCCGCGAGGCCGCCGAAGAGGCGTTGGCCGCGCTCCACGAGTCGGATGCGGCCGTCGGCGGAGCCTACGAGCAACTCGCCCGACTGGGTCAGGAAGTCCGCGCGGCACAGTCGGAGGCCGACCGGCTCACGCGGCAGCGCGACCGCGCAGAAGACGGTCGCGGCGACATGCTCGCCACCCTCGCCGAGCTGCAGGAACGCCTGCGCCTGGCGCGTGACGAGTCGACATCTGAACCCGACGAGGTCGGGGGAGATGGGGGCGAACGCTCGGCGGCTGCCGCTGCCGCTGCCGTCGCTGGTGCGCGTTCGAGTGAGATGGAAGCGCGTCTGGCACTGCGTACCGCAGAGGAGCGCCTCGCATCTGTGCGTGGCCGCGCCGATTCGCTTCGTCGTGCAGCCCAACGTGAACGCGATGCCCGTGAGCGTGCCCGACGCCAGGACGAGGCTCGTCGGGTTGCGGCGCAGGTGGCGGCCGAGGTCGCCCAGGCTGCCACCGCGGTCTCCGAACGTCTCGTCGGCGCGGTCGCAACAGCACAGGCGGGTCGCGACGAGCTCGAGCAGGTCAAAGGTGCGCGCACCGAAACCCTCGAAGCGCTGAAGAGTCGAGCGGCGGCACTCACCGATCAGCTCAACGCCCTGCGTGATTCCGTGCACCGCGATGAGGTCGCCCGAGCGCAGTCCGCGTTGCGCATCCAGCAGCTCGAGGAGCAGATTCTCGAGAACTTTGCGATGTCGCCCGACGATCTGATCGCCGAGTACGGCCCGGACGTCCCGATGCCGCCGTCGGCGTTGGAGATCTCCGAGTACGAGCAGGCCAAGGAGCGCGGGGAGAGCGTCGTCGCGCCCGCGCCGCTGCCGTACGACCGTGCGACGCAGGAAGCGCGCGCGAAGAAGGCGCAGAAAGACCTCAACACCCTCGGCAAGGTGAATCCCCTCGCGCTGGAGGAGTTCGCCGCCCTCGAAGAGCGCTACAGCTTCTTGTCTGCACAACTCGAGGACGTCAAGGCCGCGCGGAAGGATCTGCTCGACGTGGTCGAGGACGTCGACGCGCGCATCCTGCAGGTGTTCACCGAGGCCTACGCCGACGTCGAACGTGAGTTCTCCCAAGTCTTTTCGACGCTGTTCCCCGGTGGCGAGGGTCGACTCATCCTCACCGAACCCGGAGACATGCTGACCACCGGAGTCGAGGTCGAGGCACGTCCACCGGGTAAGAAGGTCAAGCGGCTGTCGTTGCTCTCGGGTGGCGAGAAGTCGCTGACCGCGGTGGCGATGCTCGTGGCGATCTTCCGCGCGCGACCCTCACCGTTCTACGTGATGGACGAGGTCGAAGCAGCGCTCGACGATACCAACCTGCGCCGCTTGATCACCCTCTTCGAGCAGTTGCGTGAACGGTCGCAGCTCATTGTGATCACCCACCAGAAGCCGACAATGGAGGTCGCGGATGCGCTCTACGGCGTCAGCATGCGTGGTGACGGCATCACGACGGTGATCTCACAGCGTCTGCGCGGCCAGAACGTCGCGGTCACGGCAACCGCGCAGCCGGCAGTGGGTGGAGGCGGCACAGATGGGGGAGACGGCGTCGGCGGGCAGGAGACCGACGTGCCGGATGTGACCACAGCGACGACTAACAGGGCGCCAACATGACAAACAGGGCGCCAACATAGAGAACGCCCCTTCCGCTAGTCGGCGGAGGAGCACGATGGACAACGCAGCCCGAGATATGCGGGAAGAACTGGAGAAGCAGTGAACACCGGAATCATCATCGGAATCGTCATCGCGGTCGTCGTCATCCTCGCGTTGATCGTCGCGGGTCTCGTACTCGCGCGTCGACGACGCATCTCCCTCCACGACGACGAGCAGACGCAAGTCGTAGACGGCTCGAAACCGCAGGTCGATCGCTCAGGCGGGTACAAGGCGTCGTCGGGCTTCAGCTTCAGCCAGGGTGGCGCGGCGTCGGGAACCGCTGTCGCGCAACCACCCGAGCCGACCATCGCGCCCACCGAGCGGACCGAGGTTGACGGTCAGCCCGGCGTCGGCGACGACGCATCGGTCCCGCGCGACTCGGAACGTCGCGGCATCACCAACGTCACGCTGCCCGATACCGCCGATGTTGAGACAGCAGACACCGCGACTACCGACACTGCGACTACCGACACTGCGACTAGCGACACCACTGCACCGGCCGCAGACACCACCGATACCGCTGCACCGACCGCGGACGGCACCGACACCGGTGCGACCACCGAAGAGTCGGCGCTGACCAGCGAATCGGTGCCGCTTGACGAGTACACAGATTCGTCGGTCACCACCCCGCTGTTCGAGGAGATCGTCGAGTCGGTCGGTGAGAGTCCCGACGAGATCATCGAAGAGATCGACGAGATCGAGGACGAGGAGGCTGCGGCCACAGCTCCGCCGCGTGAGGAGATCGAGCCGACGGCAGGCCGACTCGGTCGGCTGCGTGGGCGCCTGTCGCGGTCGCAGGGCGCGATCGGCAAGAGCATGCTCGGGCTGCTCGGTGCAGGCGACCTCGACGAGGAGAGCTGGGAGGAGATCGAGGACACCCTGGTCATGGCCGACCTCGGCTCGGCCGCGACCGAAGCGGTCATCGAACGGCTCCGCACCGAGCTGGCCACCAATCCGGTGCGCAACGCCGACGACGCTCGCGCACTGCTGCGCAGGGTGCTCGTCGAACAACTACACCCCGAATTCGACCGTTCGATCCGTGCGCTGCCTCATGCCGACACACCGGCGGTGGTACTCGTCGTCGGCGTCAACGGAACCGGCAAGACCACGACGACGGGCAAACTCGCGCGCGTCCTCGTCGCCGACGGTAGGCGCGTATTGCTCGGCGCGGCCGACACATTCCGAGCCGCGGCGGCAGATCAGCTACAGACATGGGGCGAGCGCGTCGGTGCAGATATCGTGCGCGGCAAGGAACAGGCCGACCCGGCGGCAGTGGCATTCGACGCCGTCGCGAAGGGGATCGACGAGGGCGTCGATGTGGTGCTCATCGACACGGCGGGACGTCTGCACACCAAGACCGGTCTGATGGACGAGCTCGGAAAGGTCAAGCGAGTCGTCGAGAAGAAGGCTCCCGTCGACGAGGTGATCCTCGTCCTCGATGCCACCGTCGGCCAGAACGGACTGACTCAGGCGAAGGTCTTCGCCGAGGTCGTCGACATCACCGGCGTCGCATTGACCAAGCTCGACGGAACCGCCAAGGGCGGCATCGTGTTCAACGTCCAAGAGGTGCTCGGCGTCCCGGTGAAGCTCGTCGGACTCGGTGAGGGAGCCGACGATCTTGCGCCGTTCGACCCGGAAGCGTTCATCGACGCGCTTCTGTGAGCTGCGAAAAACCTTTGAGGCCATGTCCGATTCACCTGGCGATTTACCTTCGCGAAATGTGAATCGGGCTTTGGTTCACACGCTCGAAACACGGGAGCACCACAGCTGAAACCACTTCCCGACAGAGTCTTTGCAGGCGCCGAGCCGTCGGCGCGCTCTGAGGAGGTTTTCTACAGTGGTCTCTGCACTACCGGATAGTGTTTTCGGAGAGCCTGACGCCGGCAATACAGCATGGATGCTGGCCAGTGCGTCGATGGTTCTTCTGATGACTCCAGCGCTGGCCTTCTTCTACGGGGGTTTGTCTCGGGGTAAAGCAGTTCTGAACATGATGATGATGTCGTTCGGCTCGGTTGCGACCGTCAGCATCGTCTACGTCTTGTGGGGGTTTTCGGAGTCGTTCGGAAATACCGTCACCGGTGACTCCGACATCTGGGGCATCTTCTCGAATCCGTTCTCGCTGTTCGGATCCGATCAGCTGATGAACACGGCGGGTACCGAAGACAAGCCGACATACGTGTTGTGGACCGGCGTCGACACCCACGTTCCCGCCATCGTCTTCCTTGCCTTCCAGCTCACCTTCGCCGTCATCACCGTCGCCCTGATCTCGGGGGCTGTTGCAGAGCGCGTGAAGTTCTCCACCTGGCTGGTGTTCTCGGTGCTGTGGTCCACCATCGTCTACTTCCCGCTCTCCCACATGGTGTGGGGCGGCGGCCTGATGTCGAACGCCGAAAAGGGCTTCGCGTCATGGATGTTCGGCACGAACTCGGACGGAACCGCCAACGTGGCGCCGATCGACTTCGCCGGTGGCACGGTCGTCCACATCAACGCCGGTATGGCCGGTCTGGTGTTGGCCATTATCGTCGGTGCACGTGTCGGCTTCGGCAAGACCGCCTACCGGCCGCACAACATCCCGTTCGTGATGCTCGGTGCCGCACTGCTGTGGTTCGGTTGGTTCGGCTTCAATGCGGGCTCCGAGCTCGCCGCGGACATGACGGCAGGCAAGGTCTGGGTCAACACGACTGCCGCAACCGCGGCGGCAATGATCGGCTGGCTCGGGGTTGAATGGGTGCGCGACAAGCACGCCACCAGCGTTGGCGCGGCGTCGGGCATCGTTGCCGGTCTTGTCGCCATCACCCCTGCCTGTGGCGCGTTGACGCCGGTTGGTTCGCTCATCCTCGGCGTGATCGCGGGTGCTCTCGCAGCGGTTGCCATCGGGCTCAAGAACAAGTTCGGATACGACGATTCGCTCGACGTCGTCGGTGTTCACCTGGTCGCAGGACTCTGGGGCACCATCGGCATCGGCTTCCTGGCCAAGGACACGGGCCTGTTCTGGGGCGGCGACTACAAGCAGCTCGTGGTGCAGATCGTGATCGCCGCATTCGCACTCGCGTTCACCGGTGTTCTCACCGCGATCATCGCTCTGGTGCTCAAGCCGCTCGGCTGGCGCATCAAGCCCGATGAGGAGAAGAGTGGCATCGATGAGGCAGAACATGCCGAGACCGCGTACGAACTGGCATGAATCCCCGGTCGTTGACTACTACGCTGAATCCTGTGGAGAGGGATAACCAATGAAGCTCATCACCGCAATCGTGAAACCGTTCACGCTTGAGGACGTCAAAGCCGGCCTGGAGCAGGCCGGGATTCTGGGAATGACCGTCAGTGAGGTGCAGGGTTACGGTCGCCAGAAGGGCCATACCGAGGTGTACCGCGGCGCTGAATACTCGGTCGACTTCGTTCCCAAGGTACGAGTCGAGGTCGTCGTCGACGACGCGGCTGTCGACAAGGTCGTCGATGTCATCGTGGAGGCCGCGCGAACCGGCAAGATCGGTGACGGAAAGGTGTGGGTCTCCCCGGTCGAGTCGGTCGTTCGCGTCCGAACCGGCGAGCGCGGCGCAGACGCGCTGTAGGCCCGTTGCCTTTCGTCAACTCCGACCGTGGCCCTGCGTCCGACGATTCGTCGGGTGCGGGGCCACGGCCCGGAATGGGACCAGGCGGTGGCCCTCTCGCAGCGACCGACCTGGCACGTACCCGTAAGCAACTCACCGAGGCCACCGGTGCCGGGAGGCTCGACGCCCCCGGGTTACGGCAGGTTCTGGTCGACCTGCACGAATTCTGGCTGACAAGCAAGGCGGCCGAGCTCGGGATCAGGCCGCACAGCGGACTGGCGATCGTCGCCGTCGGCGGACTCGGGCGCGGGGAGATGCTTCCGCATTCCGACCTCGACCTGATCCTGCTGCACGACGACCTCGCCGTCGAACGGCTTTCAGAAGTTGCCGACGGACTCTGGTATCCGCTGTGGGACGCCAACATTCCGCTCGATCACAGCGTGCGCACGGTCCCTCAGGCCCTGCAGGTCGCCGCCGAGGACACCACGGCCGCGCTGGGATTGCTCGAGGCGCGCCACATCGTGGGCGACGAGGATCTGTCGTCGCTGCTGATCGGGGGAGTGCGCCAGCAGTGGCGCACCGAGATCAGACACCGCTTCCCCGAAGTGGTCGAGCACGCACAGGATCGATGGCGTCGCGCGGGAGATATCGCGCATCGCGCGGAACCCGACCTGAAGAACGGTCGCGGGGGCCTGCGCGACGTGCAACTCCTCGGCGCGCTGGCCATCGCGCAACTCACCGACGGCATGGGAGGCCTGCGTCCCGATTCGCCGAATGCGGGGCCGCAGATGGCCTATCACCGATTGTTGGACATCCGTACCGAACTGCACCGGATCGCCGGGCGTCCCCGGGAGCAGGTGCGCGCACAGGACGCCGACGAGATGGGTGCATCGCTGCGCATCGGCGACCGCTTCGACCTCGCGCGCGTCATCAGCGACTCCGCCCGCACGATCAGCTACTCGATCGACGTCGGCCTGCGGACTGCGGGCAATGCGTTACCGCGCCGCGGTCTCTCGAAGCTGAGGCGATCGCCCATCCGACGTCCGCTCGACGAGGGCGTGGTGGAGCACAACGGTGAGATCGTGTTGGCGCGCAACGCGATTCCGAGCAAAGATCCAGGACTCATCCTTCGCGTCGCGTCGGCGTCGGCGCGTACCGGACTGCCGATCAGCGCCTCGACGCTCTCGCGGCTCGCCGACTACGCACCAGAACTGCGCGAGCCGTGGCCGGCAGAAGCGCTGAGCGACCTGCTGGTGTTGCTCGGTTCCGGGCATCACATGATCGATCCCATCGAGGCGCTCGACCGCACCGGGCTGTGGGGCCGACTCCTGCCGGAGTGGGGTGCGGTCCGTGATCTTCCGCCACGAGACGCGGTGCACACCTGGACCGTCGACCGCCACCTCGTCGAGACCGCTGCCTACGCGAGCTCGATGACCACCCGCGTCTCGCGACCCGACCTGCTGGTGCTCGGTGCGCTGATCCACGACCTCGGCAAGGGACGCGGTGCCGACCACAGCATCGTCGGAGCCGAACTCGCCGTACAGGTGGGCAACAGGTTCGGACTCTGGCCGCAAGATGTCGACGTGCTGTCGGAGCTGGTGCGTCATCATCTGTTGCTGCCGTCGATTGCGACGCGACGCGACCTCGACGATCCGGCAACCGCGACAGAGGTCGCAGAGACTCTCGGATACGACAGGGTGCTGCTGGAACTACTTGCGGCACTTGCCGAAGCGGATTCACGGGCCACGGGTCCCGGTGTCTGGGGTGAGTGGAAAGCGTCGCTGATCAACGATCTCGTCCGACGCACGATGCGCCTGATCGACGGCGAGACCCCCGAGGAGCCCGAACCGCTCAGTGCGCAGACGCGTGCGCTCGCAGAGTCCGGTGAGTATGCGGTCAGCATCACGCAGGGGGAGGGACCGCACACGTTCACCGTGGTGATGGTCGCGCCCGACACGCCGGGTCTGCTGTCGAAGATGGCGGGAGTCGTCGCGTTGAACGGGTTGCGGTCGCACTCCGCGACGGTTCAGGGAATCGAGACGTCGGACGGGCAACGCCGCGCGGTCAACACGTTTGTCGTGGTCCCGACATTCGGCTCGCCGCCGGAGGCCGGTCTGCTTCGCCAGCAGTTGATCGCGGCCGTGGAGGGCAAGATCGACGTCATCGAGCGTCTCGACGCGCGCGAAAGCAGTTCGCCGATCCCGACGATCGGCTCGGTCAATGCCGCGCCGGGGATCGGAGCCGGTGCCGCGGCGGGAAGCACCGATCCCGCCGTCGATGGTGCCGGGCATCCCAAGAACGCCGTACCCGCGCTGTTCGCCATCGCTCCGCCGCGGGTCCTGTGGGCCTCCGCGCCGTCCGACGACGAGGTGCTGATGGAGTTGCGCACCGACGATCGCCTTGGTCTGCTCAGTCGCGTCAGCAAGGTCATCGAGCAGCAGGGAGCCGACGTCCGGTGGGCGAAGGTGACGACTCTCGGGCCGACCGTCGTCGACAACTTCTGTCTACGTCTGGCCGACGACACCCCGCAGGCGCGTACCGCCTTGGCCGATGCGGTGATCGCGGCATGTCCACCGCCTCAGCCGCGTTCGGAGGATGACAGCGACGGCGGCCCCGCGGGCACGACCGGCTCCGGACGATCAGGCGTCCCGATCAGTTGACGATCGCGTTCCCTCTGTCGACGGTCGGCAGGGGGAACGAGAGACGCACCGCTGCGGCGAGCACACGTCGGCTCATGGGACACTGGAACAATGTTCGACTCCCTCTCCGATCGCTTGACCGGTGCGCTGAAGGATTTGCGCGGCAAGGGACGCCTGTCCGACGCCGACATCGACCGCACCGCACGTGAGATCCGTCTTGCCCTACTCGAGGCCGACGTCTCTCTTCCCGTGGTGCGGGCCTTCATCGCCCGGATCAAGGAGCGCGCCAAGGGCGCCGAGGTCTCGCAGGCGCTCAACCCCGCCCAGCAGGTCGTCAAGATAGTCAACGAGGAGCTCATCGGCATCCTCGGCGGCGAGACGCGCCGCGTGCGGTTCGCCAAGAACCCGCCGACCGTCATCATGCTCGCGGGCCTGCAGGGCGCGGGTAAGACCACGCTGGCGGGCAAGCTCGGCCACTGGCTCAAGCAACAGGGCCACACTCCGCTGCTCGTCGCCTGCGACCTCCAGCGGCCAGGTGCCGTTTCCCAGCTGCAGATCGTCGGCGAGCGCGCGGGTGTCCCGGTGTTCGCGCCCGATCCCGGGACCAGCATCGGCCAGACGGGCGATCTGGGCACGGTCAGCCACGGCGATCCCGTCGCCGTCGCGCGCGCAGGCGTCGCCGAGGCCCGCGATCACCACTACGACGTCGTGCTCATCGACACCGCCGGTCGCCTCGGTATCGACGAGGAGCTGATGGGCCAGGCCTCCGACATCCGTGAGGCAACTCAGCCCGACGAAGTGCTCTTCGTCGTCGACGCGATGATCGGCCAAGACGCGGTGGCCACCGCGGAAGCCTTCCAGAGCGGCGTCGGATTCACGGGTGTCGTGCTCACCAAGCTCGACGGTGACGCTCGCGGCGGTGCTGCCCTGTCGGTCCGTGAGGTGACCGGTCAGCCGATCATGTTCGCGTCGTCCGGTGAGAAGCTCGAGGACTTCGACGTCTTCCACCCCGACCGAATGGCGAGCCGCATCCTCGGTATGGGCGACGTGCTCAGCCTCATCGAACAGGCCGAACAGCACTGGGATGCCGAGCAGGCAGAAGCCGCCGCACAGAAGATCAGCCAGGGCGAGTTGACACTCGAGGACTTCCTCGAGCAGATGCAGATGCTGCGTCGCATGGGACCGATCGGCAACATCCTCGGGATGCTGCCGGGCGCCAACCAGATGAAAGACGCTCTCTCGCAGGTCGACGACAAGCAACTCGACCGCGTGCAAGCCATCATCCGGGGCATGACTCCCGCCGAGCGCGACAACCCGAAGATCATCAACGCCTCACGCCGACTTCGCATCGCGAACGGCTCGGGTGTGACGGTCAGCGAGGTCAATCAGCTTGTCGACCGGTTCTTCGAGGCTCGCAAGATGATGGCTCAGATGTCCGGTCGCATGGGCTTGGGCGGCGGTTCTCGCAAGACCAACCGTAAAAAGGGCAAGGGCAAGAAGGGCAAAGCCAAGGGACGTGGACCGACACCACCGAAGGTGCGCGGCGGTTTCCCCGGTATGCCCGGTGGTTTCCCCGATCTCTCGGGCATGCCTGCTGGTCTCGACGAACTGCCCCCGGGCCTCGAAGGCATCGATATCTCGCAGTTCCAGCAGCCGAAGAAGAAGTAGCCGTGAGCGGTCGCGGATCGTCGACGGCACGTCACTATCGCGGTCACGATCCGTTGACCGATGAGCTCGTCGAGCTGTGGGTGGTCGGTGAGACCATCTCGCGCGAGCCGGTGCCCGACGCCACGACCGTCGCCACCGACGGCTGGATCGTTCCGGGACTCGTCGATGCCCACAATCACGTGGGAATCGCGCCGGGACTCGGCGTGACCATCGAGCAGGCCCGCGCGTTCGCGCGCGCCGACGCCGAAGCCGGGGCACTGCTCATCCGCGAGGTCGGTTCACCGCTCGACACCCACCCACTCGACGCCGACGCCGGCCCCCTGTTCATCCGGTCCGGCAAGCACATCGCGCGCGCCAAGCGGTACCTGCGCGGATACGGCATCGAACTCGACGAGCCCGACGACCTACCCGCTGAGGTGGCCCGACAGGCTGCTGCAGGCGACGGCTGGGTCAAGCTCGTCGGTGACTGGATCGACCGCGGGGTGGGCGACCTCGCCCCGCTGTGGACCCGATCCCAACTCGACGGTGCCGTTGCTGCGGCGCATGACGCGGGTGCTCGCATCACGGCGCATGTGTTCGGCAGTGACGGGCTCGACGACCTCATCGCGGCTGGCGTCGACTGCATCGAGCACGGCACCGGCCTACACGCCGATCAGATCGACCTGCTGGTCGAGAAGTCGATTGCCCTGGTGCCCACCATGATTCAGGTCGACAACTTCCCCGAGATCGCCGCGGGCGCAGACAAATACCCGACATACGCCGCGCACATGCGCAAGCTGCATGCCGATGCGCCCGCGACATTTGCCGCGGCGCGCGAGGCGGGCGTTGCGATGTACGCGGGTACCGATGCCGGTGGATTCATCGGGCATGGGCGCATCGTCGACGAGATCGAGCGGCTCGCGGGTATCGGCCTCGGTGCCGCAGGTGCTCTCGCATCGGCGACCACCGAACCCCGACGCTGGCTCGGAGCGGGAACTCTCGAGCACGGTGACCGCGCCGACTTCCTCGTCCTCGATGACGATCCTCGGGCGGATCTCTCGACGCTTCGACGCCCCCGCGCCGTTGTGTGCGCAGGCGGTCATGTCGTCTGACGGTCACGCTTTCGGGCCGGCGACGAATCCGGTGTGAGGTACGCCACCTTTCATGCCGTGGTTTCCCTTGTTACCGCCTAGTAGGGTGGCACTCACGTTGCATTGAGGCGCGTCGGCGGTCCCGACTTCGGTCGGGCCACGCGCAACGCTCGTTCTGGGGGGCCGAGCGCGGTTGTGTGGCCTGTGGGTCCGTTTCTGTCGTATGGAGCATGCGGTTGCCTTGTCGCGGGGTGGGCATCCGCATGCTCCATACGCGTTGACAGCGCCGCAGTCGCGGCGATTTCTCCTCCCCGGTGCCGTCTGGCACAATGGATCCTCGGTTCGTCGGACCGGTTACGCACCGCCCGACGGTCACACCCGAATAGATCGCAAAACCGGGTCCGCCACTTCCGGCGGGCCGCTGAATTGCGCAGTGACCACTGGAGAAGCAACACATGTCTGTCAAGATCAAGCTCACGCGGCTCGGCAAGATCCGCAACCCGCAGTACCGCATCGTCGTCGCAGATTCTCGGACCCGCCGCAACGGCCGGGTGATCGAGACCATCGGCAAGTACCACCCGAAGGAAGAGCCGAGCCTCATCGAGGTCGATTCCGAGCGCGCGCAGTACTGGCTGGGTGTCGGCGCACAGCCGACCGAGCCCGTCGCCGCGATCCTCAAGATCACCGGTGATTGGCAGAAGTACAAGGGTCTGCCGGGCGCCGAGGGCACGCTGAAGGTTGCCGAGCCCAAGACCTCCAAGCTCGACCTGTTCAACGCGGCACTCGCCGCCGCCGACAGCGAGCCCGTCGCCGAGGCGACCACCCCCAAGAAGAAGGCCGCCAAGAAGGCTGACGATGCGCCTGCCGCAGACGAGGCTCCGGCTGAGGCTGCTGCCGGCGACGCCAAGGACCAGGCGTGAGCGCTGTCGTCGCCGACGCGGTCGAACATCTCGTCCGCGGAATCGTTGCCAACCCCGACGACGTGCGCGTCGAACTGATCACCGGTCGGCGAGGCCGCCTCGTCGAGGTACACGTCAACCCTGAGGATCTCGGAAAAGTCATCGGTCGTAACGGTCGCACGGCAACCGCGTTGCGCACCCTGGTCTCCGGAATCGGTGGCCGTGGTGTGCGCGTCGACATCGTCGACACCGATCGCTGAGTAGACGCTCCACGATGGATCTCGTCGTCGGACGTGTCGCGAAGTCACACGGTATTCGTGGTGAAGTAGTTGTCGACGTGCGTACCGACGTTCCGGAGGATCGCTTCGCGGTCGGCTCGGTCGTCCGTGGCCGACCCGGTCGTGGGGGAGACGAAAAGAATTTCACGGTGACAGCCGCCCGGCAGCATGCCGGGCGGCTGTTGCTGTCGCTGGCCGAGGTGTCCGACCGCACCGCGGCCGACGCATTGCGCGGCACGCTCTTCCTCATCGACAGCGCCGACGTCGACTCGGGCGACGACCCGGACGAGTTCTATGACCACGAACTCGAAGGCGTCGAGGTCACCACCATCGAAGGCGAACGGGTTGGCGTTGTCGGCTCGGTGCTGCATCTGCCTGCCAACGATCTGCTGGCCGTGAAGACAGCCGATGGGCGCGAGGTTCTGGTGCCGTTCGTGCGCGAGATCGTGCCGACCGTCGGACTCGACGGCATCGTGATCGACCCGCCCGACGGGCTGCTCGACGTCGGCGAGTCATGAGCGAATCACCGCGTACGGATTCGGTACGCGCGGATCCTTTGCGCACCGGTCCCATGCGCATCGATATCGTCTCCATTTTTCCCGAGTATCTCGATCCCCTGCGTATTGCGTTGCTGGGCAAGGCGATCGACAAGGGGGCGATCGAGGTCGGGGTTCACGATCTCCGTGACTGGACCCACGACATCCACCGCGCCGTCGACGATTCGCCGTACGGTGGCGGGCCGGGCATGGTGATGAAACCCGACGTCTGGGGGCCGTGTCTCGATGAGGTGTGCCCAGACGACGCCCTCCTCGTGGTCCCGACGCCCGCCGGCGTTCCATTCCGACAAGAAACCGCGCAACGCTACAGCCGCGAAAAGCATCTCGTGTTCGCGTGCGGCAGGTACGAGGGAATCGACCAGCGAGTCTTCGACGACGCCGCCCGGCGCGTCCGCGTCGAAGAGGTCTCCCTCGGCGATTTCGTGCTGATCGGTGGCGAAGTGGCCGCGATGGCGATGATCGAGGCGACCGTGCGGCTCATCGACGGTGTCCTCGGCAACCCGCGCTCGCACGAGGAGGATTCGTTCTCAGACGGGCTGCTCGAAGGTCCGAGCTACACCCGCCCCGTGCAGTGGCGCGGACTCGACGTCCCGCCGGTCTTGCTCAGTGGCGACCACGCCAAAGTCGCCGCCTGGCGTCACGAGCAGTCGCTGGAACGAACTCGCGAGCGCAGACCCGACCTGCTCGACGACTGACTCTCCTGGCTTCCATGGCGGGCTCTCCGGGGCCTCCTCGGCGGTCCGCGATTTCCACAGGTGTGCGTCGAGACGGCATGTGCCGGTCGGCGTCCGGTTATGATCTCCGCAAACCGGGCAGTGACAGCGAAGCGGTTGGCCGGGGTGGGGAGGGGAGTGCTGTGCGGGATCCATGGACACGCATGCTCGACGAGGTCAACCATCAGCGCGTCGAATTGGCAAGAGTCGCAGGCGAACTCGATCGGCTGACCGCGCAGGCGTCGACTCCCGATCGGTTGGTGAGCGTGACCGTCGGTTCGCGGGGACTCGTGCGCGACGTCGACATTCGCCCTGCCGCATTGCGCCACTACCGTGCTGATCAGCTCTCCTCGACCATTGTCGAACTAGCCACGCGCGCAGACTTGGAGCTCCACGACCAGCGAGAGCGCCTGTTGCGCACCGTGTCCGAGCTCGGACCCACCTACTCCGACGTCCGGCGAAGCCACGACGAGGCGCCGACGCGTCGAGACGAGGTGCCCCGATGAACGAGCCGTCGCGCACACCTCACGACGACGCGTCGACGATGCGTGTCGACGGCACGGCGACCGCCGATCTGAGGCGCCGACTGTCCGAGATCGCCCGACGCGTCGACGCGATGGGCGACGAAGTGATGGCCGTCGGACTCGTCGTCGGTGACGCGATGGGTCAGGGCGCGCCCGCCGCGGCGTTTCGTCCGGGGGCGCTGCGTGCGGAACAGGGGTGCTCGCGTGGAGTCGAGGGGCTGTCGCAGGCGCTCACGGTCATCGCCGACAACGCCGTCGCCGGGGCGACGCAAGTGGTCGAGGTCGACCGCGAACTCGACGCTCAGTTCCGCACATCCGGTCAGATCGCCGGATCAGACAGGGGCGCGCCATGAACGGACGCGTGAACACCACGTACCCCGCGGCCGGCGCGACGGAGGAGCTTCGACGTCTTGCCGAATCGCTCGCACCCGGGTGCTGGCCGAGCGCCGACGAGACCGCGCTCGTCGACTGTGGCCGCCGCCTCCGCGGAATCGGTGACGAACTGCGCGACCTCGCCGACGTCATCGACGCCCTACGACGCGATCACGACGGGTCGGGACGCTTCCGCGACGGGCTGATCGACGCCCTCACGCAGGTGACGTCGGACGTCACCGGCATGCGCGGCGTTGCCGACAGATTCGCCGCATTCGCCACGTCGCTCGACGCCTTTGCACTGGCGACCGTCGACGCGCGTGCGGAGATGACACTGCTCGCGTCCATCGCAGATCGCGACCGGTTGGCGGGCTCGGTGGCCGACGCACTCGGCGACGACTCGGCTCGGGTGTCGGCGGCGAGCGCGGGTCGATACGCGCTGTCCGCCGCGGGTGACGAGTACACCGGGCGCGCCGGGGATGCGGGCGATTCCGCAGCACAGGTGGCCGATTCGGAACAGCGAACCGAATCGACTCCGCCGACTGCGACCAGCGGCATGATGACGGCGGGAGGTTTCGGGGCGCTCGGTGCGCTGGGGGCGTCGGCGGGTGGTGCGCTGCAGGGCGCCCGCGCCGTGGGAGGCCAGGCCAGTACCCCCGACATCGACCCGACATGGCTGATCGAGCGTGCGGCGATACTGCAGACGTCGCTGCCGTCGCCCTTCTCCGAGTGGATGCGTGTGGCGATCGGCGTCGGAACCGACGCGGACGGAGGCCAGGTCAGGGTGGTCGCGACCAGCGACCCGCAGCCGTATCAGCGCCCGGGTTTCGCGATCGCACCCAGCGAGTTGCTCGCGGGCGATGGAGGCCCGCCCGAATACGCGATCGTCGCCGAGATGGCACGCGCGCGGCTGACACCTGTCATCGTGGCGTCGGCCATGACGATGCCGCAGGGAATTGCATCGGTGCTGGTGGCAGAGGGTGTTGCGGTGGCATCGCCGCCGTCGCCGCGAACGTGAGCCGACGTGTGGGGTGCCTGCTCGTACCGCGGACGCGCGATTTCACTTCCACCGTGGTGCTCTGGCACAATGGACGGGTTGCCTGAGGCCGTCGACCGACGTCTCGGGCATGACTCGGAGCACGAACCGGTTCGAACCGTTCACGCCGTATCGTCGGAACGTCGACGCCAATGGCGGGGGTCGCCAGGTTCCTCTGTTCATCAGTAGCCACATTAAGGAACAACGACATCATGAACACCCTCGACTTCCTCGACAAGCAGTCGCTGCGCGACGACATCCCCGCGTTCGGCCCCGGTGACACCCTCGACGTTCACGTCAAGGTCATCGAAGGCTCCAAGGAGCGCGTCCAGGTCTTCAAGGGTGTCGTCATCCGTCGCCAGGGTGGCGGTGTCCGCGAGACCTTCACCGTCCGCAAGGTGTCGTTCGGCGTCGGCGTGGAGCGTACCTTCCCGGTGCACAGCCCCAACATCGCCAAGATCGACGTCCTGACTCGCGGCGACGTGCGTCGCGCGAAGCTCTACTACCTGCGCGATCTGCGCGGCAAGGCTGCAAAGATCAAGGAAAAGCGCTGACCTGCAAATTCTCGCCGGTAAGGCCAGAAACTACGGTATAGACTACGGTTAAGACCCGCTACCGCCGCACAGGTAGCGGGTCTTTGCTGTGTCAATAGTCGGTCGTGGTGACTACCTCGCGCATCACGACGGCGCTTGCCGACGCCACCGGGGGGATCGGGGAGCTGTCGGGGGGGTTGGCGGGGGGATCGTCGGAAGGTGAACCCCCCACTCGAAAACTGGCCTTGACCAGCGTTAATCCATCTGGCTGACGCCACCGGGGGGATCGGGGGGATCAGACGCCATCTCGCTTCCCTATACGCGCGTAAACGCATACACACAGGTATGCGTGCAGACGACATCGCTATAGGCCGTGAATGTCAGTTTGATCCCCCCGATCCCCCCAGATGGTTAAACGTGCCCTCTCACCTGCGTGAACAGCGGGGGGATCGTGTTTTCTGATCCCCCCGTGATCCCCCCGAAACGGGTTTGATCCCCCCGCTGAGCGATGGCTATCGCCCTCACCGCACCACGAGGCCTCCCACGTCAGCGCTCACGGCAGTGGACACAGCGGTGGGAGACGGGACTGACAGACAGCCGGGACTGACGTCGGCCCGCCACAGAGCCATCCACTCACCGCACCGGTAGGCGTCATCTGAGGCACCTGGTGCGCAACCTGACCCGACGTGGTCGGTCCGAAGGGCCGAAGGCCCGGCGGACCAGACACGGCGGGATGGCTTGTCGCCTGGCAGCGCGCCGTGCTGTTGCCTGTTGCCAGAAGCGCACTTAGCGCCCGGAAACGCTCGTGATAGTGTCTAAAACCGTTGTGCCACAACGTAGTTCGCGGTAGAATGAAGCATGACGATCACAATCTTGTCCCAGCCCGGGTGCCCCGCCTGCCGCCTCGTGGAAAGAACCATCGAGCAGGCCGGTCTGACCGCCGACGTCCGCGATGTGCGTGCAGACCCTGCCGCCGAGGCGCTGCTGCGCTCGATCTACAGCGCCTACCGGCCGGGCCACCACCCGTCGACGCCGGTGACGATCATCGGTGACCGGCCGCATTTCGGTGTCGACGGTCGCAAGGCACTCCGCGACCTCGCCGCCTGATGGCCGGCCGACCCCGACCGCTGGAGCGCACTGTCGAGCGGCATCTGGTCGACCGGTGCCGTGAGCTGGGTGTCGCGTGCTTCAAATTCGTCTCGCCCGGGCACGCCGGGGTGCCGGACCGGCTGCTGTTGGGCCACGACTCCAGCGGCGCAGCAGTGACGTTGTTCGTGGAGGTCAAGAGGCCGGGGGAGCGCCCTCGTCCGTCACAGGTCGGCATGATCACCACCATGCGCGACCACGGTGCGCACGCCGTCGTCGCTGACTCCCGCGCCTCTGTGGACGCGCTGCTCGACGAATACTTCACGCATCCGTCAGTGCCGATCGCCGAGCGCGATCCGCACGACGCACCGCTACCGGGTCAGCGACCGCATGTGCTGGTGGCCCTGCAGCCGTAGCCGAACGGCTCGTCGGTGGGTGTCGGCGGGGCGCGCTAGTGTGGGTCTTCCATCACACCATCACGCCATCACCCCGACATGGAGCCCTCATGTCTTCCACCACCGTCACCCTCGCCGAGTCCATCACCGCCGCCGTCCACGAGGCCCTCGCTGACCACGACCCTGACCCCGACACTGATCTGAACATCGTCGTCATCCAGGCGTCAGCCAAGGTCGTCGCCAGCGCCGCCGCCACACTCGTCACTGCCAGCCAGCCGGAGCGACTCGCGGACGTGCTTCTTCACCGGCCACTTGCACCACGCCACCTCGAGGGGCTGCTCGCGGAGCTGGCCGTCCTCGGCGCCGATGACGCCGTCATCCAGTGCGTCCGCGACGCCGCTGACAGGACGACCGCTGCTGGTTATGCCTATACCGCGATACAGGTACTCGCACACGAACTGGCCCCCGGCGACACGCTCCTCGACCTTGGCGATTCCATCGTCGGCCGTGTTCTAAGCATCTACACGATGAGTTCAGAGGAACTGCTCGTGTCGCTCGCCGTTCACGACCGCACCACCGCCGAGCACCTGGCCGTGCTGTACGACGTCGCCCACCCTGGCGATCACCGCGTGATCATCTCGGCGGGCGTGGGGGAGGCCGACGATGCTGCCTGAGATCGAGCCCGACGGGTCACCGACACCCCCACCAGCGCAGGAATTGCGTGAGTGCGCCAGGTGCGAGCGCCGCACAGTCCACGACCGCTTCGGATGCCGCACCTGTCGGGCAAAGCGCAAGTGGGCGCGTATGACTCCAGCTCAGCAGATGGACACGCTCACCCGCCGGCTCGAGGACTATGACGCAGCCCATAGAGCGCGCCATCATTATCAGCCGCTCGCCGATCTCCTCGCCACAACGGTCGGGGTGGACCTCGACGCTCCGCACGGTGCGCTGCCCGCCGACCCGTACGAGGACGCCGAGTTTGTCACCGCAGATGGGAAATACATTCTGCGACGGACGAATTGGGAGTGGTCGTGGGAGCCACACACGGCCCCCTGTGCCACGTGCGAGCCGACGGAGTACGCCGACGAGATCGACAAAATCGGCCTCGTACCGCCGCTTGACCAGCATGGTCCACCTACGCGCGACTGATCTTGGCTAGCAGCACCCGCTCGATCTCCGGTATCTGCACCGGGTCGAAGCGGACGACGGCCTCGCAAGCTTCATCAACAACGAGAGCGTTTTCCGAAAGGTCTTGTGCCACAGCGCCGATGAACCTCGTCATCGCCGTCCGATCTGTGAACATGACGTACGCCAGGCGCTCGCCTCGCCCCCACGTCGGCCCACCCTGGCACGAATACCGCGTGCGCCAGCCCAGCGCCCAGCAGGACTCGATGATCCGCACCATCCCTTCGTCGACCGTGACCCCGTGGCAGGTGCCCACCTGCGTGTGCCACACCTTCGCCATGGGCACGAGGTTAACCCCAGCCTCTCGCCCAATTCGCTGAGCTGCGGTTATGCTGGCCTCAACCCGCATATCCCCATCCCAAGGGTGCCACCATGCCGACCACCCCCACAGTCCCGACACTCACGACCGCTGCGCCGGACCGCGCGCGTCTGGCGGTTCCGCCGCCACTGCCGTCCGCCGTGCCCAGCCCGCTACCGCTGCGTGTCACGACGCTCGGGCCCGCGACCGGCGGGGCGACCCTCGCCGACGTGCGGCACACCCTGGCCCGGGCGGACCCGCGGCGACTGCAGCAGGCGCATCTCGTGTGCCTCGCCGGGCTCGACCACCGCACCTTCGAGCCCCAGGTCGTCACGCTCGCGGCTCTCGTGCGGTCGGCGCGCCGCACGCCGCCCGAGCCCGGCTGGCGACACGTGCTCGTCGTGTACCGCGGCGGCGGTGTGGATTACGCGGGGTCGCCCCGCTCCATCGACGTGGACCGGATGGCGCTGCTGGAGGGCGCGACCGCGCTCACCCACCTCGGCATCACCGTCATCTTCGGCATGGGGCACGCCGGCCAGAGCTGCCTGCCGCCATGGCAGGCGCTGCCGCTCGGAGTCCACGAGGCGATCACCCCGGCCTCAGCGTGTGAACAGGTACTGCGCGAACTGGTGCCCACATGTGCGTGCGGCGCAGTCGCCTGACCTACTGGCCCACGACTTCCCAGTTGTCCAGTTCCGCCTGTTCGGACGGCTTGCCGTTCCACAGGTGCAGCTGGAAGTCGGGGTCGTTGATCTTGACACCCCCGGTGGTCCCGGTCGTGGTGTAGCTCGCGTAGTGCGCGACGTAGAGCGCGAAGATGCGAGCCCCGACAGGTGCGGCCTTGTACGCCTTGGCGAACTTCGTGGCCAGCGGCTTGAGCTCGTCGGCGGTGCCGATGTCCCCGCCGCACAGGTCGATCGCCACCGCGAACTCGTCGGGATGGTCGCTGTCGGTGCTCAGCCGTCCGGTCACGATCGACACTCCCGTCGGCAAGCTCACCGACTCGGCGACCTGTTGGGCTGCGGCCGCCTGGCCAGCAGCGGCCCGCCCACCCTCGCTGAAGGGCACCATCGGCCGGCACTCGCCAGCAGCAGTACTAGGAGCCACGCTGCTCGGTGCCGCTGCGTTGTCCGCCGAGTTCTCACCGCTGCCGCAACCGGCGACCAGTGCTACCGTCGCGGCCACGATGCCGCAAATGCCCAGTTTCCTCATGCCGACATCATTCACTATTCGCTGCTTCGCCGACCCGTGTCGTCCACACGGATGAACGTCACTCCTTCTTCGGCATGTTCCGATGGATCGCTGTCATCGCGTCGGTGACCAATGAGTTCCCGTCGAAACCAGCGAGCAGGAGCCAACGGATGACACCCCAGCCGAGCACGGTGACGGCGGCCTCTACGATCTCCGTGATGAATACGGGATCGGGGGTCTGGATGCTTCGGTAGTGCCCCGGCTCGTATTCCTCGCCGATCTTGGTGTCGTAACCGACCATGCCGAACCAGTTCTGTCCGTGCGCCGCACCGCTCGCCGCGTTCCATAGGAACGCCCACCGCTGCGCATCGCCACCGACCGTCGTTGCTGCCGCTCTCACCAGGTTCTCGTAGCCGGGCGGCTTGTCCTTCGGCGAAACCCCGACCCCCAGTCGCTCGGCCCGTTCGACCGTCGCTTCCATACGCGCGACGACGGCATTCGTGCCGTAACCACCCGCTTCCTGCGCCTTCCGCTGGTACTCGAAATCCCGGTGCATGAGCCGCAAGTGCCGACGCACA
Organism: Gordonia sp. UBA7860; assembly: GCF_002500165.1. Classification (NCBI taxonomy): domain Bacteria; kingdom Bacillati; phylum Actinomycetota; class Actinomycetes; order Mycobacteriales; family Gordoniaceae; genus Gordonia; species Gordonia sp. UBA7860. The sequence continues at coordinate 36,800 of NZ_DLSO01000126.1, forward strand.
CAATCGCGCGGATCGTCGACGTCGGCCAACAGCCACACGCCATGCGCGCTCGATTCCAAACCGGCACGACCGAGCATCACGTAGGGACGGAATCTGATGTGGTTGATGTGGTCCTCGGCGAACTTGTACGGAGCCACCAGGTCAGCCCAGAGCAACAGATGGTCAATCGCGGCAGTCAGGTAGCTCCGCGACCACGCGGACACCTTTTCCCATCGGTAAAGGCGGTCGGCGTGCGCCAGCCAGCTGTCGGGGCGAGGGTCTACCGCCTCCTTGAGAGCCAGTTCGCATCCGCGTACCCAGTAGGTCGCCGCAGCCCACCGTTCGCGGTGCTCGTCGGACAGCATCCCTGTCTCCGGGTTCGTCACGACAGCCGATCGGATCGATCAGGCCAAGCGGCGGTTGAGCTCGGCCGACCACTTCGCTCCCTCGCGGGCGATCGCCTCGATGTAGGCGCGCCGCTCCTCAGGCGTCATCTCCGCGATCTGCGCCGGCGTCGCACGCTCGATCCCGCTCGTGTTCTCATCTGCTTGCGACACCGCGCTTACCTCCGCATCTTTCGGCCGTCGGCTGTTCACTTACCCTAGCGGCCAGGTCGAGCGAATTAATGCCGCGATTAGTCCAGGTGCTCGAGGTTCGCTGGCCGTGACGTGATCCTGTCTGACTGTCCGTGCAAGTCGACGACCACCAGCTCCTGATCGCCGATGACCTCGGCCACCACGCCCGCGGCGTCGATGTCGATCACCCGCACCCGGTCGCCGACGCGGTACGTCCTTGTCTCAGACCGCCTGGACCCCGGATACCACGCCGGCGCGTCGATTCCCGCCTCCCACAGCTCGCGCTCGTGGCGCAGCAGTTGCTCGGTCTGCTGCCAGAGTCCGGGCGGCGGGTCGGGGATAGGGTCGGTCATCCGCCGGCCCTCCGCCAATCGCCGGCGGGGTCCGTGTTCGCCACAGCCTCGTACACAGACTGACGCACCGCGTCGATGATCGCCTCCGACACGATGGCCGAGTCTTCGTGCTCCCAGAACCGCAGCACGGTCCACCCTCCATCGCGCAGCATCGCGTCGACCCGATTGTCGCGCTCGCGGTTGCGCTCGACCTTGGCCGCCCAGTAGCCGCGGTTCGCGGCGGGCAGCCGGTGGTGCGCCTCGCAGCCGTGCCAGAAGCAGCCGTCGATGAACACCGCGACCTTCCTCCTGGTGAACACAACGTCGGCGCGGTTGCGCAGGTGGCCGCGATCCGGCGCGTAGTCGACCCTGTAGCGAAGGCCGCTGGCGTGCAGCAGCTTCCGGACCTCGATCTCGGGCTTGGTGTCCCGTCGCCGGTTGGATCGCATCGACGCACGCGCCGCCGGCGTTGACGCCCAGCTCGTGGTCACCCCGCGGCCCGTCTGCGGCGCTTGTATTCTCGCGACTTCTTGTTGTGGGCCTCGCGGCACAGATCACAGCGGCATCCCGTGTCGTAGGCCAGGGTCGAGCCGTGCTCGCCCAGCACATGGCCCTCCGCGCGTTTGCGGACGATGTACTCGTGGTGCTTCACGCGGTGCGCGTCGCGGCAGGCCTCGCAGCGGCAACCGTGGTTGCCGTATCCGTTGACCGTCCCGTGCCGGGGGTCATCGGGGTCTGAGAGCGCCACGCCCCGTATGTTATCCACAGGTCTTGACTGTGACAGCCGCGACTTGTCGCACCGATGTGGTATTGAGCGGATCACCGGCGCCCTAAGCTGAACCACATGCCTGTGATTCCTCTGCGCCCACGGCCGTGCGTCCTCGAGTTCTTCGCCGGCGTCGGGCTCGCCCGAATGGGCCTGGACCAGTGCGGATTCGACACCGCCTGGGCCAACGACATCTCGCCGGACAAAGCCGCGATGTACCGCGCGCAGTTCGACGACGACGTCATGGAGGTCGGCGACATCAACGACGTCGATCCGTCATCCTTGCCGCGGGCCGACCTCGCGTGGGCAAGTTCGCCGTGCACCGACCTGTCGCTGGCGGGCAACCGCACCGGCCTCGCCGGCCGCGAGTCGTCGGCGTTCTACGCCTTCACCGCGGTCCTGCGCGCCCTCGACGAGGACGACCGGCCCACGGCCGTCGTGCTCGAGAACGTCGTCGGTCTGGCCACCTCGCACGGCGGCGACGACCTGACCGCGGCGATCCGCGAGTTCAACGAGCTGGGCTACTCGGTGGACCTGCTGGCCATCGACGCCCGCCGCTTCGTGCCGCAGTCGCGTCCCCGCATGTTCCTGGTGGGCTCGCGCGAGCCGGTCGAGACCGACGACGCCGAGCACCCGCTGCGCCCGGCGTGGGCTGAGCCGTTCTTCGCCGACCCCACCCTCGACACGCACCGGGTCGCGCTGCCGACCCCGCCCAACTACCGCGCCGACGGCCTGGCCGACAGTCTGGAGAAGCTCGCCAACGACGACCCGCGCTGGTGGGACGGCGACCGGGTCCAGAGCTTCATAGACTCCATGTCGACAGTGCAGCGCGACCGGCTGAACAAGCTGCGCGACCAGAAGAGGCGATACCAGTGGCGCACCGCCTACCGGCGCACCCGCGCCGGCGTCGCCGTGTGGGAGATGCGGCCCGACGAAATCGCTGGCTGCCTGCGCACCGCCAGGGGCGGCTCCTCCAAGCAAGCCGTCGTGCGGATGGGCTACGGCAAGGTCGACGTGCGCTGGATGACCGGCGCGGAGTACGCCAGGCTCATGGGTGCCGAGAAGTACAAGATCGAGGGGTTCCGCGACAACCAGGTGCAGTTCGCCTTTGGAGACGCGGTGGCCGTGCCCGCCGTGGGCTGGCTCGCAGAGCACTACCTCAAGCCGCTGGTGGCCGGTGAGTTCGCCGCCAACGGGGCTACGGACGCGGCGGTGGCCCATGGGTAGCCGAGGGATCGCCAGCCACAACGACCCGGACCGCAAGCCGCCGACCAAGAAGTCGATGCCCACCCGCTTCGTCCGCGAGTTCCGAGAGTTGCTCACGCAGGCCCTCGACACCGTGGACCCGGCCAGCGGCGTCAAGCTCGGCAAGTGCATCGGGGCGTACGCCTTCTACGACTACGACGGCGAGCCGATCTACGTCGGCCAGACGACCGAGGACTTCGGCACCCGCATTGGCCGACACCTGCGCGGCCAGCGCTCGGACACCCTGGCCTACCGCATCCTCGACCCCTTCGAGGTCGCGGAGATGGAGCTCTACCCGGTCGAGCACCTGCGCGCGGAGACAGCCGCGGAACGTCGCGCCCAAGTCGATGCCATCGAGTACTCGGCCTACGTCAGCGCGATCCAGAACTCCAAGTACAAGGCCATCCTCAACGAGAAGATCCCGCCGGTGTCGCCACCGGTCGAGCTGCCGAAGTCCTACCGCTTCAACCTGATCCCCGACGATCTGCGCGAGGACCGCGAGCACCCCGACGTCCGCATCGCCCGGCGGGCCGAGACGCTGGCTCGGGTCGCTGCCGTCGCCCACGAGCGCGGCGAGGTCTCTGCCGGACTCCGCCGCGTCATCGTCATCCAGGCCGTGCGACTGGCCGACCTCGCCGCCGCCCGGCTGGCGTACGCCGAGGGCCGCAAGCGGCCGCCCGACGACGCCATCGACGTGCCCGCGCTGGTGGGCAACGTGATGTCTGAGTACGCCGATGGGGATGTCGACAATGCCTAAGCCGAGCTGGAAGTCTGTTTGGGCCGCGATCGAGGACGCGGTGGACCCCTGGTACGAGTCGAGGCGGAGCAAAAAGGGGAGAGTCAACACGAATGTGATGTGCGTCGGGCTGATCCTCGCTGACCACATGGCCAACGGCGTGCCGATCCTTGAAAGCACCTATCGCGCTGAATCGCAGGTCAAGAACATAGGAGCAGCCCGAATCCACCAGATCCTGGCCCGCCACGGCGAGACTCGACAGTTCCTCAGAGAGGGTGGGCGCACCTCGCGCGGCAGCTTACCCCTCGCCAACGCCCTGGCCCCGATCATCTCTGACGCAGCCGGTGCCGCTGGCTACGACAAGCTCTCAGACGACGGCCAGGCCCGTGTCCGTAACGCCCTGCAGGCGTGGTTCGTCGGCAAGGTGCAGGCAGACTATTTCGCCAGGCAGCGCCTCAGCGCAGCGATAGACCCGGCTTTGCCGGTTCGGACGAACGTCGCCACGCTGCTCGAAGCCGCACGCACCCAGGGTGGCAACAACGCTGGCGCCGTCGCCCAGCACCTGGTCGGAGCGAAGCTGGCGATGAGATTCCCCGACGAGACGGTGTCCAACCACGGCTACACGACCGCGGACGCCCAGACCAGCAGGCCCGGGGACTTCTCGATCGGCGACACGGCGATCCATGTGACGATGTCGCCCACTGAGGCACTGTTCGCCAAGTGTGGCCAGAACCTGGCCGATGGGTACCGGCCGATGGTCCTGGTCCCGGAGAACCGACTCGACGCGGGACGGCAAATCGCGGAGACCACCGGCCTGGGCACTCGTACGTCAGTGCAGGCGATCGAGGACTACATCGGCAACAACGTCGAGGAGATCGGCGGTCTCATCGCATCTGGGGTGCGCGCCGAGCTGAAGAAGCTGCTGGAGACGTACAACGAGAGAGTCGAAGCCGTGGAGCCCGATCCAGCCCTGCTCATTGCCATTCCCGGCAATTTGTGATCGACCCGAAGATTCTCCGATCTCCATTGTCGGTCTAGAGAGGTATCTTCAATCATGACAAGCACTTTCACCATCGACGGCTTCGCGCCCAAGCACGTCTGGACAGCCGTGCGCTACGGCCGTCGCTGGAACGGCTGGGTCACGCCGGTCGTCAACCGCGAAGTGCTCGAGTCAGTGGTCGCCGCCGCCCATCGAGGACGTCGCGGTCATCTCCGGCGACAAGTTGCGCCCCGACGCCGACGGCAACTACGACCTCGGCCAGATCGGCTGGTGTTTCATCGAGACCGACCGGTGGGATTGAACCCGCATTGCCGGCGCGTCCTCGTAGTGTCAGCTCATGCTGCAGATAGCCGACCCCACGGGCGCTGACCGCTACGACCGGTGCCTGCATTGCGACCAAGAATTGGACGCCAAACCCACACGGGACCACGTCCCCTCGCGCGGGCTGCTCACACGCCCTTATCCCGAGAACCTGCCCACGGTGGGCATCTGCGCGGAGTGCAACAACCGGTTCAGCGATGACGAGCGGTACCTCTTCCTGCTGCTCGACTGTGTCCTCAGCGGCAGCGCGGACGCGAGCGAGCAATCCGACCCTCGCGCCGCCGAGCGGCTGCGTCAGGCTCCGAAGCTCGCGAACCGCATCGCCGATCAGCAGGTTCTGACGCTGCCGTTCGAGGACGACACGGTGTGGTGGGAGCCCGAGAGCGCCCGCGTTGACACCGTGATCGTGAAGAACGCACGGGGCCACGTCATGCTCAAGACCGGCGCGCCGCTGCATCGGGCACCTGATTCTGTGGCCTTCAGCGCGCTGTCCGTTCTGACCGACGACCAGCGGCAGGCCTTCGAGCGCGGCTCCCACGACGCCACGTCACCGCCGCTGCTCCCAAAGCTCGGCACGAGAGCGCTCGTGCGAGCGTTCACGCCCGATGTCGTCGACGGATGGGTGGTGGTGCAGCGCGGACGCTACCGCTTCGCCATCGACAATGAACCCTCCGCGACACGGGTGCGCTCGGTGATTCGCGAGTATCTCGCGACAGAAGTGATCTGGGTATTCGACTGAAGCGTCGCGAACCGCCTCCGAAACCGCCCGTCCGTAAGCCGGTCGGTGAGCGGACACCTTCGTCAGCCGACCCCGACCTGGCCGATAACGTGTCCGTAAGGGGTGTACTTTGAGAGTCGCAATCAAGGTACCTCTAACGTACACTTGGGGTATGAAGATCGGCTACGCCCGCGTGAGCACCGACCGCCAGGACCTCACCGCCCAGATCAACGAGCTGGTGTCCCTCGGCGTCGAGGAGAAGAACATCTACTCCGACCCCGGATTTACCGGGACCAACCGCCAGCGGCCGGGTCTCGACCAAGCGCTCGCGGCGGCGAGCCACCCCGGGGCCGAGTTCGTCGTCACCAAACTCGATCGCTTGGCACGCTCGATCCGCGACGCCAAGGACATAGCCGACCAACTCGTCGCCAACGGAGCCGTCCTGCAGATCGGGCGCAGCGCCTACGATCCGAACGACGCGATGGGAAAGATGATGTTCAACATCATGGCGACCTTCGCCGAGTTCGAGGCCGACTTGATCCGCCAACGAACCAAGGAGGGTATGGCCGTGGCCAAGGCGCGTGGTCGGCTCAAGGGCAAGAAGCCCAAGCTGCCGCCGAACCAGGAACGCAGACTGGTCGAGTTGCACGCCACCGGTGAGCACTCGATCACCGAGCTGGCTGCAGACTTCGGCGTGTCCCGCGCGACCGTGCACCGCGCCGTCGAGAGGGCTGCGCGATGAGACGGTCATTAGCCTCGCTGGTAGCCGAAACCGCTTCGCGACTCATAGCGACCACTGGGGACGACGCGGATGCGGTCGAAAGTCGGAAGCTCGGCCGCGCACTGTACGGATGTGAAGCACTCGGCCTACGTCGTTCCCCGCATCATGTGTGGGACACGCAGGATCTCGTCATCGATCTCGGTGTCTATGACGACGATGATCGCCGTTTGATTGACGACGACAGGGCAAAGCACGACAGGGAAACCGGCAAAGAGGCTAGCACCCTTTGTAGGGAACTGAGCAAGAGTCTTGGCGGCTTCACGAAGGCGGTGTCTGTAAGCACCCAAAAGATCCGAGCCGATGACGACAACTGGTTGCTGGGGCGATACGACGTACCGCCAGACTCCACGCGTCGGCTCGATAGCTTCGCAGGAGACGGCTCCGGGCCCCTGGACGAGGGCCAGCTGACCATCCTTGCCCGACATACTCGTTGCCGCGTTAGCGTCGACCACGCTGAGGTCCGAAGGCTCATAGATCAAGGCGAGCCCGTTGACATGGATAAAGTCCGAGACGTGTTGTTCTGGTGGACACCGGTGGTCGACGAATGGTTGAAAGCCACCGATCTACCCTCATCGTTCAAGGGATTCCGCAAGGATGCTCTCGGCTCGATCGCATCTGCGGTGGTCGGAGGTGTTCCCACTCAAACCGACGACGTAACAGCGTCGTTCGACGACTGGGGCGACATCGACATCAGGACAGATCCACTCCGGATCAGAACCCTAGGGCCTGCCACTGGAGGGTCCACCAAAGTCGATGTGAAGCGTGTCCTTGATCGCGCTGGCGGCCTCCTGAAGGTGAAGCACAAACTGTGTACGCCGGGGCTGGAGTGGAAGACCTACGAGCCGCAAATCGCGACGATGGACTGCTGGTTAGAGGACTACTCGGTAGACGACCCGCCGTTCGACGTCCTACTCGTCTATCGAGGAGGCGGCGTGAAGTACGAGAAGTCCAAACGGTCCGAAGATCGTGATCGCGCAGAGCTCCTGGAGCTCGCTCTGGACTTCACCGGACTCGGTGTCGAAGTCGTATTCGGTCTCGGTCATGGGGACGCGTCCGCACTTCCAGAGAGTTGCAATCTCCCGATCGGCGTATACGAAGCAACCACTCCCACCGCAGCAGCGGAGTGGGTGTTGCGGGAGTTTGTGAATTCCCGCATGGCGAACTCCGATTTCGACGCTGGTCAGCAGTCTGTCTGACTCCGGTATCGCCCCGACGAACAGCAACCCCGGCAACGGAATTCCGTTGCCGGGGTTGCGCTCTCCGCTAGCCCTCTCACACGCGTCCTCCGTATCAGCCCCGTGGCCGTAATCCCGCTGGCGATCTCGCGATAGCCGTGCCTGGACGGTCGGCGCCGGCTCGGCCGCCCGTTAATCTCGTCCTTCGGCACCTGGCCCAACGCCGACTGCTGATTCTCAGCGGCCTCACCGGCAGCGCCCGCCCATTAGCTCGATCATTGCTCTCACGCAGTCCCATGGAGATCACACTCTCAGTTCCTGGGCGGGTAGATGACTTCCGCCTGGTAGAGCACATCGGAATGACCTCGCAGCGACACCCACGCCGATTTCTTGTTGTAGGCATCAGGCAGAACCAGGGTGGCGAAAACCTGTTCGGGTTCCACGCCTTTCGCGTCGGCCGGGATGCTGATGCCGGTCGTCGTGTCGATGCGGTAGTAGCCGCACTGCGACTCCTCGGCCAGGTCGAACGGCTCGGTGGCCGCATCGATGGTCCTGCTGTCGTACACCGCTACCGGGCCGACCTTTCCGTCGGCCGACACCTTGACCTGCGGATACGTCCACAGATCGGTCCGCACGCCTTTGCCCTCGGCGTCCAGTGCGGTCACTGCGATGTCGCCGCCTTGCACCTGCGCGATACCACCGTTGGCCGCGTTGGCGGAGTCGAGGCACTTCGAACCACCGTTGATGTTGCGAAATTCGGCCGGCAGCTGGATGGCCTTGGTCAACCGCACCGCGAAAAGCGGCGTGCGGGAAACGGTTTCGTCCCACGCGGCGTGGTAGAGATTGGCTTTCACCGGGAGCGGTCCCGACGGGATGTCGTCTTCGGGGGCCTGGGAGGCGGCAGTCGTGGTCTTGTCACCACCGCCGTTGTCATCACCACCACCGCGGCTGCATGCGACCGCCACCACGCCGATCACGATGATGGCGGCCACCAGAGCGGCGATCCCGGTCAGGATTTTCGCTTGCTGGCCCGACGGGCGTGCGGACGGCGCGGGGCGGCCGGACAGGGCGGCCAGCGTGCGCTCGTCGATGACCGGGGCGGACGGATCGGCGAGCTGGGCGTCGTAGCGGGCACGGCGCTGCGGATCGCCGAGAATGACGCGCGCGGTGTCGATCCTGGTGCGCGTCAGAGCATCTCGCGGATCAACCGCGTTGATTTCGTCGGAGAGGTGCTGCGCCAGCACCGGCGAGGGTGCTCGGCGGTCGAGGCTGTAAATGGCGTAGAGGTCGATGTGCTTGGGCATGTGGATCACTCCCGTCATGGTTTGAGTTGCGCTGTGCGCGAGATGGAGTCGGCGTCTACACGGCTCGACGCCGACATGTGCGTCTGCCCGACGGCGAGCTACTGCTTCGGTGTGTTGCGCGCCGCGTCGATCTGCGCGGCGATGAAGAGATCGGCGGGCGTGGTGCCGCAGCAGTAGGCGAGGTCCCACAGGCGGTCGCTGGAGATGGAGCTGGTGCCCTGCTCGATACGGCTGATCGTCGGGCGTGAGACCCCGCTCGCGTCGGCGAGCTCGTCCTGGGTGATGCCGGCTCGCTGGCGAGCAGCGGCCAGTGCGGCCCCAAGGGCCTTGCGCCGCACGTCACGCACCCGCAGCTGGTGCTGCGTGAGGTGGGTCGACGGCGCTGGCATTTGCACATCTTGTCACGGCATTTGTCCACATCGCTCTCCCCGTCCGTGTACGTCCTCGTATGAATCACTTGTGATTCACGGCTGACCGTAGCCTACCCACGAGGCGCACGAAAGCAGCGCTCCGCCTCGGGTCATTCGGGAGGTCTACTTCGTCGCGCCGAGGTCCGTGCGGCAGGTCGCAGACACACAAGAACCCCCGCACCGAGGTGCGGGGGTTCTTGATTCAGCCCGTCAGCGGGGCACGAGCCGACCCCAGCTCGATCCGTTGGCGACGACGCCGTAACCGTCGCTGCCATCACCGAGCAGCGAGATCGACACGCCCGCGATGGTCGCGGTCGGCCCGAAATCGTTGTCGCCCGGGGCCGACGCGTGCAGGGTGCCCGACTGCCCGGCGATGGTCAGGACACCGCCGTGGATGCTGGCCGGCACCGAGCCGATCGGCGGTGTACCCACCGGCACGATCGGGTTGTGCACCACAAGCGTGTACGAGCCGTCGTGGGGGACCGGCGACGCGGCGGCGGTGCCCGTGCCGAGTGCGCCGAGGCCCGCGATGGCAGCGGCTCCGGCGAGCGCGACGGTGGCTGCCTTGATCTTGTTGGTGTTCACTCTCTGGCTCCTCTGTTGATGTTGTTTCGTCGGATTACGTTGTGCGGCTGTCGGGTTCGTTTTCGCTAGCGTGGCGTCAGGCTGATCACCACCCCCGTCGGAATCCCGAGGATGGTGGACGTGCCGACGTATCCACGGCCGCGCTTGGCGAGCTTGTAGGTGATCGCGTCGCCCGCCACCTCGACCGTCGCGCCGCGTGGCGTTGGGACCATCGGCAACGCCTGGCCGAGGTAGTGCAAACGGCCGTGTGAGACGCTCGCCGGTGCGTGGGCTCCCGCCGTGCTCGTGAGCGTGTATGCCCCGTCGGGGATCGCGGCCGATGCCTGTCCGACGCCGATGGTGGCCAGTCCGACTGCTGCCGAAGCGGCGATGGTACTTGCGATGACGCGAGTTCGGGTTTTCATGATTCGTTGTGCTCCTTCAGTTCTCGGGGGTCGTGGTGGAGTTCGAGTTCGCCGCGTTGCTGTCGCGCTCGAGGGTCAGCTGGGCGAGTCTGGTGCCGACGATGGCCCAGGCCGTCGCGGATTTCGATTCACCGCTGGCGATCACAGCGCTCAGGCGTGTGCGATCGCCGGTCGATCCGTCGCCGGTGACGAGGTAGTCACCAGCCTCGAACGAAGTCCGGCATGCCCCCCGCATCGCCATGTCGGTCCCGGTGCCAGGTCCCTCGCCGGTGATGCGGACGGGAGATACGGATGACGTTGCCTTCCACCACGATCCACCGTCTTCGACGCTGCCTCCGCTGCCGGTGTACACACCGATCTGGGACGTCGACAGCTGCAGCAATACGAGCCGGGGGCCGCTGCCGCCCTCGGTACCCGCACCCTGCGACGGATCAGCCCACGTGGTCACCGGGGCGGCTGGTTGTGCGCCATCGGTCAGCAGATCACCAGCGTGCGACCTGAAACCGCTCGGCAGGTCGGTGACCGACGTGATGGCCAGCTGCATCGACGGCCGCTCGTCACCGGTCCATTGCGCTGCGGCCAGGCCCGACCCTGTGTACCCACCGCATGCCGTGACCGGCATGAGTTCGGCGCGCTCGTCCGCGGCGCGGTCCTGCACGCCGGCCTCGACCTCGTCCTTCTTGCGCTCGGCCCCCGCCTTGATGTCGGCGGCAGTGTGCTGGTCGCCAATGCTGTGCAGCGCGTACACAGCGCCACCGCCGACGGCCAGCACCGCGACCGCGGCGACCGCGAGCAGCGCCTTGGGCACTTTCGACGCTCTCTCCACCTGCGCGGCAGGTGATCCGGGCACCGGAGTGTCGGTCTTATCGACGATCTGGTACCCACCGGCATCGAGCTCGGCCGGATCGACAGCGTTCCCGTCCTCGTCGACGTACATCGCCGCGTCGACCACCTCGTAGTCGTCGAGATCGCGAGGGTCGACGACGTTCCCGTCCTCGTCGACGTACTCAGTGTCAGACATCAGTGTTCTCCTTCTTCTTCACAACCCGGACGACCTTCTTCGGTGTAGGGGTCGGTGCCGGCTGCTCGACCCGGCGAACGACTTTCTTGGGCGGCGTGGGGGCAACCGGAGGCTCGACGACCGGAGCGGGTGCCGCCTGGACCGGGAGCACCTGAGCGGTTACGGGCGTCTGCGCCGCGTCCGTGGTCGGTGTCCGGTCGCGCAGGCGGCGCATCATCTCGGGGACCAGCGTCGGCAGCACCAGGACGCTGCCGAGCACCGCCGACACCCCGACGGCCAGCACCAGGTTCGACATCAGGTGCATGGCGGTCACCAGCGCCTGTCGGACCCCCAGAGACACCAGGCCATAGGCCACAGATGCAGCTGCCAGCACCACCGGGTGGCATCGGCGGAGGTAGCCGTCGCCGCCGCCGGTCAGCTCCCGCCCCAACCGCCACAGGTGCTGCTGCCAATCCTCGCCCGGCAGCGAGACCCAGCTGGTCACGCCGCCCCTGTCGATCGGTGCGCGGCCATATCGGCGCTGTACCAGGTGCTGGCCTAGGAACGACAGCGCCGCGGTGGTCACGATGCTCACGTACACAGCAGATGCACCGATCACGGGGTGCATCACGATCGAGATCAGTTCTCGTGCGAGCAGGAACGCGAGGCCGACAAGCAGTGACTGGCCCAGCAGCGCCGGCGTGCCGCCCCGCTGCGAGGCCAGCCCGGCCGCCAGTGACTGTGCCAGGGTCGCGCCGCCAGAGGTGTCGGGAGCGGCCGCATCGGCGCCGACTCCCCGGCGCCACTGCCGGCGCGCGAAGTACATCAGCGCGGCGCTGGCCACGATCGAGGCATACTCACCAATCGGACCCTGGCCGAACGCCCACATCACCGCCCCGAGGCCACCGAAGAGCAGGATGGTGGCCACGATGCGCTGGCCCTCGCGGCCGCTCGTCTGGACGGTCACGTTGATCGGCTGCTGGTTGCTCATTTCACTGCTCTCCCTTTTCATCTCGCTTGTCCGACACCATCCCGGCGACCATCACCGCTGCACACACAGCCCCTGCGCCCGTCCCGGCCCATCGCCACCAGCCACCGAGCACGGCACCGGTGATGATCAGAGCGAGGAGGCCGAGGGCGATGAGCAGGGCTGCGATGCCGATCAGGTGACCGCGGGTCATGGCCGGCCCCGCTCAGCGAGGTCGGCGGCCTCCATCGCCTCCAGGTCGTCGTCGGCGGCGGGGGGCTCAAACTCCTCTTCGTCGCTGTCTTCGAGCTCGTCCTCGATGTCGTGGTCGACGCCGTCGTCGCTGTAGGTCACCGGTGCCTCGTACGCCGGGATCAGCTGCGGATCGAAGCCGATGTCGATGCGCTCGGATTCAGGCGTCTCGCGCCAGGTACCGTCGGGGAGTTGCTTGGGTGCTTTGACCGCGTCGCGCGGCACGGCTCGCCAGCCCCAGGCGTAGATCCACCAGGCGATCGCCGCGAAGGCGATCACCAGCTGCCAGCAGACCCAGGAGACGATGAAGTCGTAGAGCGGCAGGGTCGTCCACACCATCGGGAACCACGGGATCAGGCCGAGTCGCGGCCCGGTCAACCATCCGATGCCCCCGGTGATCAGCAGCACCAGAGCTGAGAGCACGATCCATGGCCAGACCCACAGTCGGCCGATACGTGGCGATAGCCGCTCGAGGCCGCGGTACAGAACGGCGCCGATGCCCAGGCCCGGACCGACCAACACCGCGACGATGGGGCCGACCACGACCAGGCTGACGAACCGAGCGAGTTGCTCCGTGAAGTCGTCGTCGGCGAGGAAGCGTTTGATCCATCGAGGCGTAATCTCATGTGTGATCGAAGACTCGCCGGCACCGACGCCCGCTCGTCGACTGCCCAGCGCCCGGTAGTCGAGCAACTCGGATCGGCGCACCCGCGACGGCCTGGCTCCGGGCTTCCGGAGCAGTGCGGAGCGTTCGCGCTCCCACCGATACACATCGGTGGCCGGTGGGTGAACCAGTACACCGGCGGTGCTGCGGATGTGCGAGCGCGTCGACGCCCACCAGTGCGCGGGCTGCCACCATGTCGTCGACAACATCACCGACCACCGTTGAGGCACGCGTCGAGTGCCGCCTGATCCGTCACAGGTAGGCACCGCACGACGCTGTGGTACATGCCGGTCCGTCCGTCTCTGACTCCGGTGGTCCCGCCGAGCGTCCAGCCGATGCCGAGGATCAGCACGATCGGCACCAGCCAGATCGCGAGCTTGAAAGCCATTCTCCCCATATCTATGCACTCCTCCGGATCGTTTCCGCTGTTCGTGTCGCATCATTATGCGGCTATGCGGATAGTTATACAGTACCCTGAAGAGGTATGCACCGCTACACCGATTTCGACAGGAGACGATCGACATGGCCCGACTGACCGAGCACCAGCAGGTGCCCCTGACACCGGGGGAGCGTGCTGATCTGCGGGAAACCGCTGCCGCGCATGGCATCTCGCCGGGCATATTCGCCCGTGCCCTGCTCCTCCACGCGCGTCGGCTGCTGGGCGATCCGGCGCTGACCCAGACGATCACCGACGAAAAGACCTCAGCCGCAAAGCGTTCCAGCGACGCTGCTGCCGCGGCGGCACAGCAGCGATGGGACAAGTGATGGGCATCCGCAACCGTGACAGGCAGCAGGTAACATCACCGGCCCCACCACCACCCGACGAGCCGTACGCAGGCGTGCTGCTCGACGACATCCCCGACGACCCGGGCGCCGTCGATGAGCGCAACGCCGGGCGTCGAAAGGGCCAAAGAGCCTGCACTCAGCCACATTTGCTCGTCAGTGCTAGAACGGGTCAGGGAAAGTCGCGCGCCATTTTGGGCGTCAATACGATCATCTGGGGAGCTCGGCCCGTGGTCTGCGTCAGCTCGAAAGGCGACCTCGCCGAACTCACGATCCGACAGCGGGCCCGCTTCGGTCCGGTCTATCTGTTGGACTTGTCCGGCGAGGTTCGGGAGTCCGAACTCAAGGGTGTCCCCGTCACCCGCGTGCAGGCTGATCCGTGCGCACTGGTCTACGACGACGACAGCGCTCTTGACATGGCCAGCCTCCTGATGGAGGTCGGCGATCTCGGCGCCGGCGACGGAACCGGTGGGGGAGGAGACAAGGCGACCTGGCAGACCCTCGCCCGGCGATCGCTGGCCGCGATCATCCAGGCGTCGGGTTGGTACGAGCACCCCCAACGCGGTCTGGTGTGGGGTGGCGGTGCCCGATGGGCTGCCAACGCGTGCGAGAACTCAGCGATCAGCGAACCCAAGGACAAGGAGGAGGCCGAGCGCAAAAACAACGACCTCGACACCCCGTCGTGGGAGACCGCCTACCGCCGCGGCAAGCTACAGGACAGCTGGCACGCGGACACACTGATGACATCGGCCGCGATGGACCCGCGTCAGCGAGACAGCATCGGCATCAACATGCGCAACGCATTCGCGTCATGGGCGTCCCGGCGTGTGGCCGATCACGACCGCGAGCTCGTGCCGCCCTTCGAGCCGAGCATGCTGGAGCACGGAGGAACATTATTCGTCGTCGCACCGCTCAACGGCACGTCGGCCCCGCCGGCTGTCGCCGTCATCACGAGCATGATCGACCACTGGCGCAAGCGAGTCGGTCAGCTCCCCTCGCTGCTGCTGGTCATCGACGAACTGCCCAACACCACGCCACTGCCGCGCCTAGCCAACTGGGTGGGGGAAACCAGGGGACTTTTCATACGTATGTGTGTTGCCGTGCAAGCGTCCAGCCAGCTGGCCCCCCGGTGGGGCGAGGCGGGGATGCGGATTCTCCGTGACATCTTCCCCGCGATCCTGGTGCTGCCCGGCGCACCGGAGGACGAGCTCTTCGAGCGTGCTGCGAAGGCCGCCGGCAAGATCGAGCGCGGCACCAGCTCGCTGGACGCGACCGCGCGCACCAGCCAGGGCCGCGAGGTCACCGCCGCCGTCGACGAGGCCGAGCTGCGCCCGACTCGGCGCGGCGAGGGCCGCCTGATTCTGGGCGGCATGGCCGGCGTCCGCGTCCGGGTGCCGGACATGAGCGACATCAAGGGGCTGACCTGAGGCCGGACAGCCCAGAGAACGCAGTAGACCCCGGTGC